>CAZFSQ010000489.1:0-1974 GCA_964521975.1 uncultured Oligoflexales bacterium
AGCAGCCAACAATGGAACGAACTACAACCCCAACCCAACCTATTCACAAAAAATACCGCAATCCCAGATAAGCAGAAATTTTCTACTTAGTTCATGATGAGTTGGTGAGAGGCTTTCAGATTAACCAAAAGATAAGGAGAAAAAAAATGAAAGTAAGAGTGATTAAAAGAAGATTGGGACAGAATACAGCAGAGTATCTAATTATTCTTGTTCTGATTGCAGGATCGGCATTGGCCGTGTTTCCCATTCTTGGCAAGGCAGTGCAACGACATGTCCGAAACATTACGGTGATGTTCACAGGACATGGAGATACAGCGATCAAAGTAATTGAAGATGGAGATTTGACGAATTTGGATAATACCGTCAAACAAGCAGGTTCGATGCAAACAACGAACGAGATGCTTAAGTCATCGAAGTCATCAGCAGGTGAGGATTTGCAATAATGGATGGAGGGGATGTAAAAAATTCATCCCCTTTGTTTTTTATTTAAGGAGTTTTTATGAAATTTATTTTTTTAATAACACTATTGATTTCACATCTAGCATTGTCGGAAGAAAAAAATGTTCAGATCAGTGTTGGCAGTGAGCAGGTTTTAGAATTTGGGAATGACATAGTTACCTCGGTACAGATAAGTCGTAGCGGAATTGTTGATGTTAATAAAGGGGTTGATAAATCAAAAATATTTTTGAAGGGATTGCAGCCAGGAGAGACTCAAATCACGTTTGAATTATCGGATAAGCCTAGCGTTATTTATAAAGTAACTGTCGCTGCTAAAAATGTTGAACCTGGAAAAAATAATGGCATTGGAAGTAATACGTATATCCGAACGATCAACAAACTGTTAAACGAGAACGATATCCCCAATATTCAAGCCCATGCATACGGAAAATATATTGTTTTAGAGGGATCGCCTAAAGATCCTGCTCAAAAAGAAATGGCTCTTCGTATTGCTAAAAATATTTTGCCTGATATTGAAGATCGTGTGGATACAAAAACAAATGGTGCTCCAGCGATTAGTATCGAAGTTTTATTTGTCGAGGCACAACGCAAAAATAAAAAAGAGTTGGGAACAACTGCCGCACAAATGATGACAAGTACAGAGGATGCAAAAACTCAAAAATCGGGTGAGAAATTAAGCGTGGCTCCAAGTTTATTTTTGAAAGAAGCTGCTGGAGCAAAAGGAAAACTCAATTGGCACGTTGGGCCGCTTGTCATGTTCTTGAAATTGATTCAAGAAAAAGCATTATCACGAGTTTTAAGTAATCCAAAATTGGTAACTCGTTCTGCACAAGAAGCAACATTTTTTTCGGGTGGAAAATTTTTTATCACCAATCGTGAGTATTCCTCCTCTGATAAATCATCACTGGATAAACTTTACCCGATTGAAACAGGAATTTCTTTGAAAGTGAAACCGACATTAGACCCGATTGGACAAATTGATTCGTTGATTGAAACAGCGGTGTCAGATGTTGCCGCAGAAATTGCAAACAATCCATCCGTAACAGAGTCTAAAGTTGCTACAGCGGTGACGATTAAAAGTGGTCAAAGTATTTTACTCAGTGGATTGACAAGAAAAGTTGAAAAGAAACGGATTTCACGCATTCCAATCCTTGCAGATATTCCCGTGGTCGGTGAGTTGTTTAAATCGCGTGATCTTTCCTATGAAGAAAATGAACTCATTATTGTCGTCACGATGAGTAAAATTGATGCAGAGGAAGATGCTCGAAGCCGTGCTGTTCGGTTTTGGGATCAAGAAGAAAATAATATCAAAGTAAGCTTTTTTGATTAAAGGAATAAAAATTATGAGTGCTGATTTTGCCGTTGTAAAAATTAATGATCGTAGTCGTAAAAAAATAAATTTACCTGCATGGATAGGTTCATCACCCTTATGCGATATTGTGATTCCATCAAACTCTGTAGACAAATGTTTGGGGGCCATCATTGCATGTGGCGAGGAATTAAAATTTGTAGATC
>CAZFSQ010000490.1:0-1964 GCA_964521975.1 uncultured Oligoflexales bacterium
CTCATTGCCCATCTGAAACGTCCCACCGGGAATCCACTTCATTCCCGGCGGAACGGCGACACTCATAGCGCCTTCGGCTTTGTAGAGTTTTCCGATTCCGGTTTGGCAGGCACTTAAAACCACTAAATCCGGGTTGATATTCAGGTTGTATAATTCGGAATATAAAATTTCCTGATCATAAAATTTAATGCTTGCCGGAGTTTCAATATCGCCTGCAGCAGCATGTGTGCTCAAATGTAGAATCGAATAATCAATGGCATTTTTTTTAAAATTATCGAAAGTGGCCTCTGTGTTTTCTAAATATTTCCCTTTGAAATTACTTCGGATTGATGCTAATTCTTTTTTTGAATAATTTAATTCAAAAGCCGTTTTTTCGAAAACTGGAAAGATGCCCAAAACAGTTTTTTCTGATTTAGAAATTGGTTTAGAATTCAAATAAATATAAGCCGAGGTATTATAAGCAATTTTGAAATCGTTCAGCAAATAATGCATTTTGGAAAAGTTTGTTGTGTTTGATTTAAGTGTAATTAATGCTTCAAACGGAAGAAAATTTAAAATGCCGTCTGGAACAACAATCAGGTTTTGATAAACCGAATTGTCAGGCAATTGCAATAGGTTATAAACCTTATTTCCAAAACGATTATAACCCGAAATATCATTAATAATAGCATTAGCATCATTAAAATAATCTACAAAATGCACGATTTCTAGCATTGCTTTATGGGCTGTAAAGATGCGGTTTAAACTAATTCGGTTGTTTTGTAAAGTGAAGTAAAATAAGTTTTCAGAACCCATAAAATAATGAATCATAATGGCTTTGTCACTTTCTAATTTTGAGAACAGCGCTTTTAAATCACAGTTTTCAGAGAAATAATCGGTATCTTCAGCCTGGAGTTTCTTTAGCGAAAGCATCGATTCATTTTGTTTTTTTATGAATTGATTAATTTTTGAAATATCAGCTAAATCCCCTTTTTGCTGTTCTTTTAAAATAGCATTAATTAAATTTTGAAGTTGCTGCACAAGCTGTTTTTCTTTTGCAGAAGCGTTTTTAATATTTGAACGATAATTTTTTAAAACCCCGGATTTTGTTTTTTCTGATAATTGAAATGCTTGTTCTAGATATAGAATTTTGTGCTCTGCTTGATACAAATGATCGTAAAGTAAGAGACATTTTTCGGTACGGTTCCGGGTTTTGATCTGATTAATAAGTTTAGAATTTTCATAAACCAAAGAGTTCATCAATAATTCGTCAATGTAAAAAGAAAGGTGAAAAGTTTTTAAAGCTTTTTTGGGGTCTTTGACGGATAAAATTTCGGCATATAAATCGAGTGCATCCAATAAAACGGTTTCTGCATACAATTGATTTTTATTTGGCAATAAATTTTCCGAATTGTAATTGGGAATTAAGATTTTAAAAATACCTTTAATTTCATTGATACTTTCTTTGTTTTTTTGTTCAGCAAACAGTAATAGAGCCTTTTCATAATACAATTTTGCAATTTTTCTGGGCTGCTGATTCTGCATCAGTTTTTGTGCTTTTTCTATATAAGAGTCTGCAAGTTCAAAATTTTGTCGTAAGCGATTAAGATTGGCTAAATTTCGATAAGAATTCGACAGGGTTTCAGATTGAGTGGTATCATTTTTTAAATATTTTACTGCTAATTCAAAAGATTTTTGTGTTTTATCATAGACCTCAGGTTTCATTAAATTCCCTGCTGAACTCAGTAAATAATTATTTCCGAGGTTATTCCATAAAATTCCTTATAGAGCATTTGATAGTTTTTCAGTTTTTAGAGAGGTTTCCAAAAGTTCAATTGCCATTGAAATCTTTCCTGAACTCTGATAGACATTCGATAAATTCAGTATAGCCGCTATTTTTTGTGATTGGTTTTTTTCTGTTTCAGCAATAAAATAATACTGTTTGATTGTATTTTCTGCGCTATCATAATCCCCTACAATAGTAT
>CAZFSQ010000491.1:0-1955 GCA_964521975.1 uncultured Oligoflexales bacterium
GTTAAGATTTCACGGATTGTCATGGTTTAATGAATATAAGTTGTATGAAGGCGTGGATTGAAATGAGGGGTTTTAGTTATTGCAAATAGGACAATTACTATCGTTGGGATATGAAAATAAAATTGAACGATCAAAAATTAAAAATCTTGAACAACTCATGGAAGTGGCGATTGAAAATGGTGCTCAAGATATTAAAGAGGAAGAAGAAGTTATTGAGATTTTATCAAAGCCTGAAGATTTTGAAACCTTACGCGAAGCGATGAACAAATTAGAAATTGAAATGGCTGTATGTGATTTAGTAATGTTGCCTGAAAATTTTACAAATCTTGATGCTCCTCAAGGAGAAGCCTTTCAAAGATTTGTTTCCGTGTTTGAAGATCATGATGATGTTCAGAATGTTTATCATAATGGGGAGTGGGAGTGATCTTTCCGACATTATAATTACTATTGCGATATTATCCAGTATGTCGGATAATTAACTACATACTGGATCAATATGAATAAAAAGTTTTTACACACTCCTGTTCCTGAATTTGATTATAAGAACAATCTGGACATTGGGACATCTCTAAAAAATTAACCCTTTTAGATCTTAAAGAATTACTTCAAGAAAAAGCTCAACAAATCAATTGGAGTAAAGTCAAAGAAGATGTATTGCCATTTATCAAAGATCATCGAAATTTAGAATTATGGTCTAAAGAATTATTTTTGAATGCGATTGAGAATATTTCTTTGATGTGATGGATTATCTTTTTTATATATGCAATATCAATATATTGCATATTTTTCGATTCAATCGTATAATATGCATATGTGGATTAGTAGAAACATTTCTGATCTTTTAATTAAAATATCTAAATCACGACCAGCGATGATACTAACGGGTGCTCGTCAAACAGGAAAAACATCTTTACTCAAACATCTTTTTCCAAAGTATAATTTTATTTCATTAGATTTGCCTTCTGATGCGATGGAAGCTGAAAATAATCCGGAATTATTTCTTAAAAAAAACTCGCCTCCAGTCATCATTGATGAAATCCAATATGCTCCAAAAATTTTCAGATATATTAAAAAAGTAATCGACGAAAATCGGAATAAAAATGGTCAATTTATTTTAACTGGTTCACAAAAATATGTTCTCATGAATGAAGTTTCCGATTCTCTAGCAGGACGATGTGACATCGTGGAACTTGAAACTCTTTCCAGCGAAGAATTTTATTGGGATGATAAAAATGTTGTTGATTATTTATTCCGAGGTGGATTTCCAGAGTTGCATGTGAATCACGATATTGATCCAACCCGCTTCTACAAAGCCTATCTAACAACATATTTGGAGCGAGACGTTCGATCTATTCTGAATGTTTCCAGTCTGCGTGATTATGAAAGATTTATTCGAGCATGTGCTATTCGCACAGGACAGCTCTTAAACAAGTCTGATTTAGCCCGTGATGTTGGAATTCGGCCATCGACCGCAAACGAATGGCTATCTGTTTTACAGGCGAGTAATCAAATTGAAATTCTTGAACCTTGGTATTCTAGTAAGTCAAAATCAATTGCTAAAAGTCCTAAACTTTATTTTTCAGATATGGGAATGCTATGCTTTTTATTGGGTTTTGAATCCAGTGCGGAAATTTTAAAATCACCTTTCTTAGGATTAATTTGGGAAACCTTTATTTTTTCTGAAATGAGAAAATTACAAGTCAAAAAAAATGGAACTTGGAATATTTATTTTTGGCGAGATCGTGATCGTGAAATTGATTTTTTAACGCATCATGGCGGTACATTTAAATTATATGAATGCAAATGGACAGAAAATCCAGCCGAACAAGATGCGAAAACTTTGAAAGAATTTGGATCACATCAACCGCAAAATCGCAAAATTGAAAAAAATATTATTTGCCGTACTCACAATTCGCATGTTTTTAATGATGAAATAAAAGTTATCAATTTAAAAA
>CAZFSQ010000492.1:0-1951 GCA_964521975.1 uncultured Oligoflexales bacterium
CCTGACAGTCACTTCGTCAAAACCGGGAAGTGTCAGATCAAGTTTGAACTACTACAAATTATACTTTTCTATGGAAGTGTTCATCAAACTGTATCACCCATTTTTCATAACCCAATATTTAATATCTGGCTGATAACAATGGCCTTTCTTTATTTTCTTTGAATTTTTTTAATGCGATTGGGTCTTTTACTTTTTTTCCGTTCGTGTCAAAAAACATCGTAGACTTCTTTCTTTCTTGTTCCATGATTTTATTTAAAAAATTATTTTCTATCTCATCAATTAATGCTTTTATTGTAGATACTTGCTCTTTTACAATTGAAGCAAGTACGGATATATAATCATCCTTTTTATTCTCTGGGATCGATAACATAAGGCCTTGAAAGTGAACCTTATTTTTTAAGAGAATTTCACAAATATCCATAAAGGCATTGTAATATTTTTCAATATCTTCTAGAGATATATTTTCCCCATCGGTCATTTCTTCAATACCAGCACGTGTTTCACGTTTGCGAACTTCATAATCGCTAATATGCTGAGCTTCTATTTGTTCAAATATTTTAAAAAAAGCTTTCGCATTTTGTGTGTTGCTGCCATCAATCAGGAAGTGAAAGTGCTCACATATTTTTTTAATACCGTTCATTAGGTTACCATCACCAAAATCACCATCATTTTGGTGTGCGATGAAAAGCTTACTGATGTTATTTTTTAAATGATATTGCAGCCTCATTTTTTCCTCTTAAGCCATTAATAGACTCTTTTTCGCTCTCTGTCGCGGCTCCTCGTAAAATTCTTTTTTCAAGCCCAGTGATTTTTTGCTCTTTAAAAATTTGCCTTGGTTGATAATCCAGGTCCCCTGGATCATCCTCACTCGTGAAAGTCGTATTAAGCTGCCGCGTTTCACCAATTCTACCAGAAGACCCGGATGCTTGACTAGCATATTGACTACTTTCATCAGTATTACTGGAAGACCGTGACTGGCTACCGTATTGACCGTCTTTTTCCATGTTATCAGAAGACGTGGATTGCCTGTTGCTTGTGTGAGAAGCCGTTTCACTTTCCGTCGCCACTACTTTTAATATTTTATGGATCTCTAATTCAATCTCATCAAATTTCTCTGAATTTATTTTCCAAGCATATTTGGCATATTTATAATTAGCCTGAACATCCTTATTAAAAAATAATTTCAAAAATGAGGTTGATACCAATCTTTTTTCTTGTAAATTCAAGTTTCTTAAGGCGGTAAATGATTCAAAAATGAGCACGATGTGTCTTTTTAAAACTAATAATAATTTTTCTAAATCATTTGTCCGGGGCGATGAGTCTTTATTATAACCTCTGTCTTTTTGAATCTGTTCCCAATCACTCTGTGTTAGCAATTTTTTCTTTGGTATGTATGGGTACCAAATTAAATCTCGAATAGCTAGTCCACACTTTTTTAGGTCTTGGTTATTCCCAGCATCTATTGATTTAAGATTTCTAAGATAGCCAATTGCACTTTTAATCCGAGAACCCTCTTTTTCTGGTTCTGGTGGTGGCACATTACCTTCAGATGGAAAAGTTGTTTCTTCTAGTTTATTGCGCAAACCAAGATGAGCTGAAATAATAAATTCTAGTTTTTCTCTTAGGTAATTTTTTACAGAAAGTTCGTAAAATTTTATGAGAGTTCTTTGATCTTTTTGATTCCTGGTTCTGGTTTTAATAATTTTGTAAACATCGTTAAACAAGTCCATTTTTTCGACGTCTTTGAGTGCATCAACAATTGCCTGCGTCTCACTATTTTCAGCATAATTATCAACAATCATGATCACTCGTTTAATAGCATCATCTAATGGCAATTTAATAACAGCTTCAATAATAATTTGTTTAAATAGGGCATAGGCCGAAACATGACTACCTTGCTTTCCAAGAATGGCGCCGGGCCTATCTTCTGAAAAATGAACTTCAGTCTGCC
>CAZFSQ010000493.1:0-1950 GCA_964521975.1 uncultured Oligoflexales bacterium
CGCGTTAAGCTGCTGCGGACTTCCTTTATATTTCTCTTGAATCTGCTTGATTTCCGGTGCCACTTGCTGCATTTTTCTCATGGAAATCATACTTTTTAAGGTAAGCGGATAAGTCGCAAAATAAACTGCTAAAGAAATTAAAATGATGCAAATCCCCCAAATCGGAATAAATCGGTGCATTTGATGCAATAAAAAATGAATAAATTTAGCTGGCCATTCAAAAATTCCCCATGTATAAAATCTTTTAATCTCTTCAAAGCCTAATCCAAATGATTTTAGAATTTCTTTGTCTTCTGACCCCAAATACACAATTGCTGATAATTTGATTGGCGTTCCACGTGAAACATCCCAAGACAATTGAGCATGTTCTTTATCAATTGTTTTAATGCTTGTTTTATCTGTCATGAATTCTGGCTTAATGATGGCACAATAATATCGATTGCGGTACCCAACCCATTGATTTTGCCCATCAACGCTCATATCATTTTTATTAGACTTAAATTCAAAAGCTTTGGCTTTTCTATATATATTTTTTCCTGAATTAATCACATACTCATAAAGCGATTTTTCTTGATGAAAATGTTCAATCTTATTTTTATCTCCCAGAATGGACATATTTAAATCATAAACTTTTATGCTTTTATCTAAAATATTTTTGTCTCCAGAAATATTGATAGACAATAAACCATTGTCAGCATTAATTTTATATTCTTTGGTTAAAATTCCATTTTCACTTTTATATTCATAAACAATGGCGGTCTTGGAAGCAGAAACCAATTCAAATTCTTGATTTTCTAATGAATCTATACTTAAAAGATTGTTGATTGGAAAAACGTCTTGATAAGGCAAAAGCGTAATTTGCTCTAAATTTCCGCCTTTATTTGTAAAATCTAACTTATATTTGTCTGTCTGGATTGTGTTTTTTTGCTCAACAAAATCAATTGTTTTTTCAGCGTTTTCACCAACAGATACCAAATTTTCGCTGTTAATAGTTTCTGTTGCTGCGCTTTTCGTTTTTGGACTTATTTTTTGCGGTGGAACCACAAAGGTGTACCAGACAAAAATCACCAAACATGATAAAATTGCGGCCGTCAAAAATCTTTTTTCCATGATCATCCTTATTTATTTTTGAGAAGAAACATTGGTTGTTTCAATAGGATCGTACCCGCCTTTAAAAAAGGGGGAGCAACGAAAAATACGCCCTGCCGTCTTTTTCAACGCTTTAAAAAAAGAAAAACGGGAAAAAGAATCTAAGGCGTATTGTGAACACGATGGGTAAAATCGGCAAGTTTTAGGAAACAGAGAATGGCTAAACAGCTGGTAAAGTCTGATTAAAAAACACAAAATCTTTGATGCAAGTGTTTGCATATCAATGACTTACGTCTCTGTGTGACGAGGCTAAAAACTGAAAATCGGTACGATATTTTAGGTCTTACGTGAGCCTAAAAAACAGATCCGATTAAACAGTTAATTTCGCTCGACCCTTGGCTCTGCGACGATTCAAAACCTTTTGGCCATCCGTTGTGCTCATGCGCTTACGAAAACCTGAGGTTCTTTTGCCTTTAATAATTGTCGGTGTTTTCAAATGTTTTTTCATAGGGGTGAAATTATAACACGAAGCATTTACGCGTCAAGTGTTTTGTCTCAAAATAAAAACTGAAACGGTTATTTCTCATGCGGTTACCGTCTTTCAAAAATCAAACTTATTTTTTGATTTGAAAACACAAAAGCATTCGCTATAATACGCCGCTTTAAGAAATTCAACACTGCGTCTTATCCACATGTGGGGAAAAATTGTGGATAAAAACTCCCCTTAAAATCATGTTAAAAATATCCGTCCTCGAAGCCTGGAACAAATCTCAAAACATCATTAGAAATGCTGTTGGAGAAACCTCCTATCAAACATGGTTCTCGACGCTGGGAATTAAAGAAGATGATGCAGGTTTAATT
>CAZFSQ010000494.1:0-1943 GCA_964521975.1 uncultured Oligoflexales bacterium
ATATTGAAAAAAGATATATTTGGTATTTACTTTATGCCATGCTCTTGATGGTGTGCTTATTTTTTGCTGCTGTTGCGACGGATATTATGAAACCACAGGGAAGAAACTGGGAAAATAAAGGAGCACAACACCAAATAGAATTGCATCCAGTTGGATCGGGTTCACAGCATGTAGGAGAAAAACATTAGTACGGCTACTGTTCAACTTAATCTCAATCATCGTCAACCTATTATATCGAACGCTGTATTTGGGACATTGGTTTTTGTTCTAACAGAACTTATGTTTTTTGCAGCATTAGTCAGTGCGTATTTAGTCATTAAAGCGGGTACTCTTGGAAATTGGGTTCCGCCTGAGAATGTACGGTTGCCGATCGAGGCCACAGCATTTAATACATTTATTTTATTTTTGAGTGGTTGTTTTTTATTTTTTGCGGGTCGATATAAAGCGATGGATGCTGCTGAAAAGCTCGTCAAAAATGCTTTGATGAAAACGATTTTACTCGGTTCATTCTTTGTTTTGTTCCAAGGGTATGAGTGGATTAATTTGATTAGCTTAGGGATGACGATGAAATCAGGGATTTTTGGTGCAACGTTTTATCTTTTGATTGGCAGTCATGGTATTCACGCATTATCTGCAATTTTTGCGATGTTTTATTTACTATTTAAATTCAAAAAACAAGAATTAACTTTGCAGCACATCTATGCGATGCAAGTGTTTTGGTTTTTTGTTGTAGGGGTTTGGCCAATACTTTATGGTCTTGTATATTTCTAAAAATTTAAAGAAAATTAATTTCTATTTTTGTTTGTTTATTTTGTTTTTGTCGAATAGCGGATTTTCCTGTCCTGTTTGTGGTGTTGCCAATGAAAATACGAGGAAAGCATTTTTATTTACCACTGCACTTATGTCCTTGGTACCGCTCACGATGATTGGTAGTGTTCTTTATTATATTAAAAGAAAAAACGCTGAAAGACATTTGTAGAAAATAAAAAACTTGGAATCTCTTCCTTTCATCAATACAACTTTAAATTTTATTTCACTTTTGTGTTTAATTTCTGGCAGAATTGCTATCAAGAAAAAAAATATTTCACTTCATAAAAAATTCATGGTGAGTGCGATCGTTGCCTCAGGTTTATTTTTAACTTTTTATCTTATTTATCATTTCTTGGGAGATCCGAAAGTTTATGTTGGAGATTATAAGATTTTTTATCTTATATTTTTAGCATCGCATATTATTTTAGCTGCTACGATTCCATTTGGAATTATTCTGCTGCTTAAATTTATTTGGAAGAATGATATTGAGTCTCATAAAAAATATGCCCGCATCGTTTGGCCTATTTGGGTATATGTTTCTCTTACTGGGATTATGATTTTCTTTTGGGTTCATGTAATATAATCGAATGAGTCTCATTCGATCGACTTTACGATTTACTCTTGGAACATTACTTAGTCGTGTATCTGGATTAATACGCGATATTATTGTGGTGGGAGTGTTTGGTGCTTCTAAATATCATGATGCCTTTGTTATTGCGTATCGTATACCCAATTTATTTCGTGACATGCTTGCCGAAGGAGCCTTAGGTTCAGCTTTTACCAAAGTCTTTTCAGAAAAAATAAAAACATCTGAAAAAGATGCCGTTCAATTATTCTGGAATATGAGTCTTCTAACTTTTTGGCTAGCAAGTTTGATCGTCGCTATTGGCATACTTTACTCTGACAATTTTGTTTCATGGATGAGTCTTCTCAGAGAAAAAAAATCTGGAGATGATCTGATTCAAAATGCAGTTTTTTTAACCCAGATTCTAATGCCGTATCTTTCTTTTATGATGATGGGAGCTTTAACAGCTGGTTGTTTACATGAAAGAGGTCGATTTTTTGCTTCGGCTTTTTCGCCGATTATTTATAATTTTTTTGCGATTTTAGGAGCTTTATTTTTTTCCAAAATA
>CAZFSQ010000495.1:0-1934 GCA_964521975.1 uncultured Oligoflexales bacterium
CTGTCCGACTATTTTCCGCCAGGGGTGCTTTTATTCTCTACGAGCTTGTTCATAAGATGTCCGGAAAAATCCCTGACGGGCATTCTCTTTGATTTTTATGTATCATCAGAGCCTTCTGATAGGTCGATTACTGGGGGGCTTCTGATAAGAAATAATAAGCGGTTGTATCAAGATTTGACTCTGTCTGTTTTTGCTCAGCTGGATGGCTTGGTAATTTTTATGGATTTAGAATCTCGATTTGTGCGTTCTAATAAAGAAATAGCACAAATGTTTGGATTTGCCAGTGAAGCATCCATGTTGGGAGAGAATGCATTTGATATTAATTGCCCTGCTGTGCAATACGCAGAATATTTTATTAAGCAGGACCAAGAAGTTCGTGAAAGCGAGCGTATTTTTTTAGTATTTAGATATTCATACTTATCATGATGGTGAACCAAAAATATTGCTCACGAAGAAAAGTTGTTTCTATCAGAATGGTGTGTTAGCAGGAACGATTTGTCAGGCAATCGAAATACGAGAAGCCAGTCTTCTAAAAAATTAGACCTTTCCGATCGAGAAATGCAATTCTTGTTTTATCTGTTGCGTGGATTCAGCATGAAACAAGTCGGAAAAAATTATCGATTTCAGATCGCACTGTTGAAGCGTATTTGGAGAGAATTAAGTTAAAGCAAGGCCTAAAAAAGCGGAATTTGTGGATTATTCGTTGGCCAATGGGTTGGTAGATTAGATTTCTCGGCCAGTGTTGACTGGGGTTTTTTCGGTGGAGTTGGGATAGGATGATAGATTGTGGTAAAAAATATAATTTGGAGACCTATAGTATTCAGAACGCGATACGCCTTATTTTTTGTCCAAACAATAAAAATTTTCTTTTGGTGGATAGTATGCTGCTCGCCTTTTAAGATGCGAGAATTTAGTGCAATTTATTAGAAAATATAGTAAACAGTGTTCATTGAAAAGATATTATCAAATAAAAAAATCGCCTATAATCGATCGTCATCATAAAGAATGTGATCGTTGTGTTTGTGACCGTTTGAGGTGTGATGGGTATATTAGATGTTTATTTTATTTATTGGGGAAAGATGCTGGCTAAGAAATTATCAATTTTTTAGTGGTGCTGTTGAGGCATGTTTAGAGAGAGCTAAGAAATAAATATGGTTTTCCTCGTAAAGCAGAGTTAGTGGATTATTTTCGTGCAAATAGTTTTTTCCATGATGTGCCAAGGCGCATGTTGTTGCTGGGTGCATCTGTGATTTTATAAGGAGTGGTGTTGAGATGATAGATGGCGAGAATTATTTAGTAAGTATGTCTGCAGACGATATTATGAGGATAGCAACAGCTAAAAATCCAAAATTAAATTTTTTGATTAGTGTGGGTCAAAAGTATCTTACGGAACAATATCGAAGTAGTGTGATGGAGTTATTAAAAAAAATTGATGCTACCCGGAAAGATTTTAAAAAGAAATTAGGAAGTGATCTCGATTTAACTGAACCCATCAGCGTGACATTTTTGATTGCCGATACTTTGCAAGCTTACAATACCGTGAATGAGGATATTACATCTAGTGATGATATTCTAAAGAATACGGATGGCACTGAAAAAATTAAAAAAGACGAGAGATATTGGTCAGCAATGGGCGAGGCTTGTAAAAAATCTTTTGAAAAATCTTTTGAAAAATCTTTTTCTTCTGAGTCATTGAGCCCGAGTCCTATTAAGGTTGAATTCAAGTGTTGGAATCAATTGAAAACAGAGACTGAAGAATATTTTAATGGCCCACCTGTTAAACAAGGTTTAACTCAAGCTTTTCTTCAGAAAATGTATACAGATAATGAGGTCTTTCGTAATAGAGTTAATAATAAAATTCTGAGATATCTAAACAATAGTAAGCCCAATATTTTATCGGAGGAGTTTGAAAAAGCGGTAAAAAAAGATCCCGC
>CAZFSQ010000496.1:0-1930 GCA_964521975.1 uncultured Oligoflexales bacterium
GAGGATGGTTGTGGGCTGGTCGATTAATGAGAGAATGGCAAGGAAGCTGGTGAGTGATACGTTATTATCCGCTTTATGGAAGCGTCGATTTCCAAAGGATGTCATTATTCATTCAGATCGAGGCAGTCAATATTGCGCAACAGATTATCAGGCCTTGTTATCAAAAAATTGTTTGATTTGTAGCATGAGCAAAAAAGGAGATTGTTATGATAATGCGGCTATGGAGTCGTGGAATCATAGCTTTAAAGTCGAGGCAATACATGGCGAGAAATTAAAAACGCGAACCGAAGCAAGGCAGCATATTTTTAATTACATCGAAACGTATTATAATCGCAGGCGTCTTCATTCAAAGTTAGGGTATGTTAGCCCAGCGATGTTTGAGGATAAAAAAGTGGCTTAGTGAAGTGTCCGAGAAATCGGGGGAAGATCAGTTTGTTCATGATTATGATAATCACTATCTTCTTCGCGCGAAGCAGACAGCCAGTTAAAAGAACCTTCCGCAATACCACAGTCATCGATAATAATGGTTTTTAAATGGATATTGTCGGCTGGAATGAGGCGAATTTTTGGGGAAGCCACTTCTGCTAAAAAAGCATCTAAATATTTTAAAGAATTAGAGTTTTTTGAACATACAAAATAAATATCAACGCCTCTGGAAACGGTTTTTCTGAGTAAATTAATATTGATATCATATTCATAACTAGCATGAGACGAAATAAAAGGTGAACAAATAATGATTCTTTTTTGAGCCACATCAAAAACTTCTTTAAAAAAAGCTAAGTTTTGTTCTAAGGTAGGTAAATATTCCAAATTTAAATCTTGATCCAAATCATAAATACAGGTCGAAAGATTTTCTTCATTGTTGTTAAAACGATTAATCGCTTTCTTATTATAAAACTGCAAATTTCTGTAGTATCTTAGATGATTCCAACAATCTTTAAGAACATCAACACAAAGGTCTTCCCCACTAAAGAAAAAAGTACCCTCATCACTTTCGGGATAATTCTTATTATAAATAGACAGCCAATTACATGAACCGATAGCAACAAAGTTTTTATCACATCCTAAAATTTTGCTATGAGTATAAGCAACGTTAAAAATCACTCTACCTGAAAATTGATTCAGAAATTGCTTTATATTAATAGGAATATGATCTTCTTTTTGATCATTATAATAAATATAAATCTTTAATTCTGAAGATCGAGACAGCGCTTGAGGAATGAGCTGATATAAATCAGCTTTTTCAAACGTTTCTTCCGAAAGATGATAACTGGTAATCAAAATAGTCTTTTTTGCTTTTTGAAACACTTTTTTTAAAAGATTAACATGCTCCTCATAAGTGGATATCCGACCCATCAAACACTCATCAAAATTGTCAATGTCCTCTGACAACGGCGAAGGCGCTACTGGCTTAATCTGTTCTTTTTTATCTATTCCATCAAGAATATCATCCTGATCAAAAAAGGAAGGCTCCACTAAAATATCTACACCCCAATCAGCTGGTTTTAAATTATTAAACAATTTCTTGGCTCTTTCGGAATAAAAAATAAATTGCTTAACATTTTTTTTCTCTATGCTTTTTAGCACCAGCTCTTTTTCCAGGGCAATTTCACACAACTCTATCTTTAAAAGAAAAACCTGATGGAATCGTTTATCGTTGGAATGTGACAAGGCTTCGCCAGGTGTTTTAAAAGCAGAGCAGCTACAATCATCATCAGAAATAATATTGTCTCTTAAAATTTTACCAAGATTTTTTGCAGACACCGCAAGATAATAAGTTGGCATGTTTTTAACCCCATAATATTTTTTAAAAACTAAAAATTTTTTAAATCATATAAAAAGAATATCTAATCAATTTATTTTTTATTTTAAACCATTCATGCTCTATTCTTTTTATCAAAATACAGGATGCTTTTGAGCAACTTTTTTT
>CAZFSQ010000497.1:0-1916 GCA_964521975.1 uncultured Oligoflexales bacterium
CAACTAGTGAAAAGACTGAAGAGGGTTTGGATAGCTTTTCTTTGGAATGGAAAAATTAAATGAAGGTTAAAGAAATTTGGCAAGCCAATAAAAGAACGCTTGGTATTAAATGGAGCGATGATAAGAAGTCGCTTTATGATGTAGTAAGTCTACGGCGTAAGTGTCCATGTGCAGAATGTATTGACGAGATGACAGGAGAACGAAGATTAAAAGATCAAGATGTTTCTGATCATGTGCGACCTCTTAAAATTGATTCCGTTGGAAACTATGCTTTAAAAATTTCCTTCAATGATGGCCATAAGACAGGCATCTATACTTTTGACAAATTGCGAGAAATTCATTAGATTTTCTATCTATGCCTAAAGTAACTATAAAAACAGATGATAAAACAGTTGAGGTTCTTCCAGGGACTAACTTGATTGATATGGCCGATCAGCATGACACTTCTATTTTATTTGGTTGTCGCGATGCCGCTTGTGGTGCATGTATGATCCGTGTTTTGGAAGGTAAAGATAATATTTCTAAGATGGATGATAATGAGCGTGATTTTCTTGAGTCGATGGCGGCGAGAGAAGATGAGCGACTTGCGTGTCAATGTAAAATCAATGGCGATGTCACTATCGAAGTTTCTGATTAAATGCCCTCTATGAACGGTATTGCTATTTGCAATGGTATCGAAACCTCTCTTGAACAAGCAAGAATTTCAATTTTAGATCGTGGATTTTTGTTTGGCGATAGTGTCTTTGAGGTGATGGTTGCTTTTCACTCACAGATTCTCGATCTTCAACAACACTTGGAACGTCTTCGTATGTCGGGAGAACAAGTCGGGCTTGATATTCCCTGGAAAAATGAAGAATTAGAATTTGAAATTAAACATGCCGTAGAAAAACTTAAATTACCTAAAGCATATATTCGCTTAATTATTTCGCGAGGGGCGGGACTTTCACTTTTTGATTCTGAGTTGAAACATCCCAGCAGATATTTAATTGTGACAGAAGCTAAAAAAGAAAGTCCGCTGCTTTATCAAAATGGAATTTCATTAAAGACTCGACAAAAAAATTCTTTAGATAGAAAAGAATCTGCGAAAACATCTAATTATTTAGATAGCGTTGTTGCTCTACAAAAAATTAAAAAAGATAATTTTGATGACGTGCTTTGGGTGAATAGTGAAGGTGAAATTACCGAATGCACAACTTCCAATATTTTTTTTCTTGAGCGGCAAGGTGATGGTGTCGCTTTTTGTACTCCTCCGATTCAAAGTGGAATTTTGAAAGGCATCACCCGTTCAACATTAATGACTTTATGTCACAATGCACAAATTCCTGTGCGAGAACAAATTATTTTCAGAGATGAATTGCCGCGATTTGATGAAGCCTTTGTTTGTTCAACAGTAAGGGGACTTGTACCTGTACAAAAAATTGATTTGCATAAATTAGCAACAGCTCGTCAACAGAGTGTATTTCGTCATATTGAGCGGTTATTTTTAACTTGGGTATCGACGCAAATTGGTTCAAGAGTTGATTGGAATGAGGGTAACTTTATTTAGCAAAATACTTTTTTTTGCATTTTATTTAAAACTTATTTTAACTTATCAAATTATGAACAACTCAAGTTCATGATATAATAAAAACATATTTAATTTTTATCAGAGGAAATAAATGATGACAGGCGAGCAATGGTTTTCCATTGTTGAATATGCAAGAGCGTGCAACATTTCGGACATGACCGTGCGACGTAGAATTAAAGGTGGTCGCATTCGAGCTGTTTTGAAAGATGGGAAATATTATATCCCATCTGCTGTTGATGAGAGTGGAAAACCCATTCGACAGAGAATTCAGCAACAACAAAATCATGATTTACCTCCCAAACCCATGACACAGAATTTGAATATCGCACCTATTAAGACACCCCAAGCT
>CAZFSQ010000498.1:0-1911 GCA_964521975.1 uncultured Oligoflexales bacterium
TGCTTATCTCCCTGAACGAGTATTAAATAAATGGGAGCGAGCTATTTATTTAAATTTGGATGATTATCGTTTAAATGAACTCATCAGCCAAGCATGGAGCCATGTATAAAAATGAAAGCACAAGATTTAGATTTAAGAAAAATTTTGAATTTTAATCCCGATGAAGGAAAATTAAAAATTGGTAACGAACGAGTTCTGCTTTTTAGTCAACATGCGTTTCATACGTTAAGAAATTTAATGTATGATCAGTTAGGTGATCGCATGGCTCGTTCAATTATGGCAAAATTTGGGTATCAAAATGGAGCTGGGGATTATCGAACGCTTACCAATTTATTTCACTTTGAAGATGAAAATGAAAGATTAGCTGCTGGTCCCATCATGCACAGTTGGTCGGGAATTGTGAAAGTCGAACCTATTTTAATGGAAATGGATCGCAAGTCTGGGCATTTTCATTTTAAAGGTATTTGGAAAAATTCCTATGAGGCCGATATTCATATTAAGCAATTTGGGTTCAGTGATAAACCCGTGTGTCACACACTTTGTGGTTATGGCAGTGGGTGGTGCAGCGAGTTTTTTGGTATTCCACTCTTAGAAATTGAAACTAAATGTATGGCCTGCGGTGATGAACATTGTGAATGGGAAATTAAACCATTTCATGCATGGGGTGACGAAGCTAAAGAATGGAAAGAAGGGTTAAGCACGAATAGAAAATCTATTTTTCGCAAGTTAGAAGAAACCACCGAAAAAGTTCGCCACTTAAATGAAAATCTTGAAAACGAAGTTAAAATTCGTATCGACGAAAATAAAAACTTATTACGTATTTTATGTCATGACCTCACGGTTCCACTGGAGATGATGAAAAATTCAATTCAATCTATTCAAGATAAAAATACACCTATAGAAATTTCTGATGAAATTAATTCGATTCAAAGTGCCAGTTTCATTCTTTCAGATATGATTGCTCATGTTAAAAATAATGAAGCACAAAAACATAATCCCTCGGCTAATAAATTAGAATTAGTTTCTCTTGGTTCTATCTTTGAAAGAGTAAAAGAATTATTTCGTCACCGGTTACAAGAAAAAAATATTATTCTAGAAATAGAAAATAAATTGGCAGAAAAAGATTGGGTTGCGATTAATCCTCTTACTTTTACACAAGAAGTTTTATGTAATTTATTTTCTAACGCGATCAAATTTTCTCCCAGTGGAGGAAAACTTAAGATCACAATAGAGGAAACAAAGCATGAAACCCTTGTGACCATAAAAGACCAAGGTATTGGCATTCCAAGCCATCTCATTCAAAAAATAATGTCTTCTGAAAATTTTGAATCGCGGTTGGGAACGCACGGAGAATCAGGGACAGGTTTTGGGATGCGATTGGTACGCGATTACTTAAGGCAAAATAACGGATCGCTTGAAATTAGAAGCACCACATACGAAAAAGATCCGATTAACTGTGGAACGACTTTTATAATTTCTTTGATGAAAGAAAGTAAAGTTTAGTTTTACTTCATCTTTCCTTCTTTAAAAACCACATGCTTTTTAACAACAGGATCGAATTTTTTAATTTCCATCTTGTCTTTACCTTTTTTCTTAGTGGTTACATAAAAATATCCAGTATCCGCAGTTGAATTGAGTCGAACGACGTCGCGTCCTTTATTTTTTGCCATAGATCATTCCTTTCAAAAATTCCCAAAAGGAAAAAGTTATCACTGAACGACTAGAGTGTCAAAATTTTTGACAGTCTGAGTGATCCTTACGCATCACACTTTTGATTAACTATTCAATAATCTTTCAATTCTTTCTAGGAACAACTTTTGCACATTATAGATTGGATTCTAACGTCAAAATTATTTTTGGAGATCTATATGAAAAGTAAATTTTTATTTACCCTTATTATCTTAGGTTCTA
>CAZFSQ010000499.1:0-1901 GCA_964521975.1 uncultured Oligoflexales bacterium
CTTACCAGCATATCATCGCTCAGTAAGAAAATCTCAAGGACAATCACCTAAATTTTACTTATTTGATACTGGAGTTTTACGAGCACTGAATAGAACTGTCGATCAACCATTTCTTAAAACACACTTTGCTTATGGTTTGTTTTTTGAACATTTTATAATCCAAGAAATCATGCGTCGCTCAAATTATAATCTCAAGGAGTATCAATTCTATTATCTTCGATCTAATGGAAAAGATGAAATTGATCTCATCATTGATCGACCAGGTTTGAAAACTTTACTCATTGAAATTAAATCTACAGAAAATGTAACCGAAGAACATTTAAAAACGATTTCTAAATTTACGAAGGATTTCTCACAGGCTCAATTTTATGTTTTCTCTCAAGATTCTGTCGATAAAGAATTTAATGGAGTGCAATGCCTGCATTGGAAAAAAGGAATCCATAAAATATTTCAATAATCGAGAGTAATATTTTTACCCCCTTGTTGATAAAAATTTATTCGCCAATACAGTATATTCCGTAACTTTGATAGCTATCACAATACGCAGCACTACAGCCTATCCAAGAACATGAATTACTCATGTCTTTCAATATTGATAATCTACATTAAAGGTCCTATTATTTGCTTTAGGCGGGTCTCCTGCTATTGGGTTGGGGACTAATTTTTAAACTATCTTTCCACCCCAGAGTGCTTTTAAAAAACTCTGATATGGCCAAATTTCAATATCGTTTAATTTCCGTTTATGAGGATCACGCGACACAACAATTTTTCTTTTAAGTTTCGTTTCCTCGGATAACGCTTTTAATCCCTTCAAATCTCTTTCTGAAACCATCTGCGTTGCTTTTACTTCAATCGCAATATCGCCATTTAAAATAAAATCCACTTCTAATTTATCTTGCGACTGTGTTCGCCAAAAATGAATTGATTTTCTTGGATGAAGATAGCTCATATAAGACCGCAGTTCACAAAAAATAAAATGTTCAAAATTTTTTCCAAACAAGGGATGTATCTCGTTAATATCAAAAGTTCCAAGTAAAGCATTCACCACGCCGATATCAAAAAAATAAAATTTTGCGTGAGAAACAGCTTTCCTCTTTCCTTGTGTTTGTAATGGCTGCAAACTTGTTCCTATCAAAGTGTCTTCCAAAAGATGATAATACTCTCGAATAGTGCGAGCAGGAACTTGGGCATCACTTGCCACCGACTCAAAATTAATTTGCTCCGTATTAAACTTGGCTGCATGATTCAAAAAACGTGAAAAATTTTCAATTCGCCGCGTCAATGCCTCCGCTTGAATTTCTTCTCGTAGATAGTCACCCACATATGTGGATAATATTTCTTCTGGATCATCCGTAAAAATCACCGGAGGTAATGTTCCATATTTTAAAATCCGCATAAGCTTATATTCATGATTCAATTCTTCCGTTGTAAAACCAAAAAGATGCATCGTCTTTGCTCGACCCGCCATAAGAGACGTGTGAGTTCGACGTAATTTTCTTGCACTACTCCCCGTGAGTAAAAAACGCACATTCATATCCTCGATCATTGAATGGACTTCATCCATGAGAATGGGAAGTTTTTGAATTTCGTCAATAGCGATTAACTTATCCGTTTTTTCTAATTGCTCACGAATAAGGCTAGGTCGATGGGACAGCATTTGAAAAGTATCGGATCTTAGTAAATTATAACTTCTATCGGGCTTAATTTGATTTTTGATTAACCAGCTTTTTCCCGTTCGACGCGGTCCTAATAAAAGAACACTCCCTTTTTTAAGAGCCTTTTCAAGGGGGATAAATCGAGAAATATTTTTTTCCATGCTTTTATTATAATGCGGAAATTAATTTTCCGCAACATATCTGCGGAAAATTTTAGATAATCCGCAACATATTCGCTGAAAGTTT
>CAZFSQ010000500.1:0-1876 GCA_964521975.1 uncultured Oligoflexales bacterium
TTTTTCTAGGTAAATCAGTGAAGGAGATCGTACGTTTAAACCACTATTTTTTAAATATAGCACAAAGGTTACCTCTCTTGCCGCCGTATCAATAAAAAAGGATGCATTTAAATTAGAGAAGCAGATTGTAAAAAATAGCGCTGTTGAGGAATTAATAAGAATCGGTCAAGAAAGAGCGAAACAAGCGCGACGAATGTTTAAAGAGAATCATTTAGAAAAAAAATCGGTCGATCCCAATGAGTTGGAAAAAGCAGCTGTGGAGGCTGAAGCGCGTCAAAAATTTTCTGTGTATGGCTAATCAAAAGAGATTGTCGAATTATTAATACGCTTTATCGGTGAAGAATTTAAAACCTCCAAAAGAGACAAGAGCTCACGGTCCAAATCAAGTTTCGGCTCAGATGAAAAAGCTATGGATATCTCACCAATAAATCTTGAGTCAGATGGTAATCATCCAAGTGATGTCAGCTTCGAAGCCCACAGAATAATAACGATGCTTCTCTAAATGAAGAAAATTTTCCAAGCCTTCTCATGCAATTACGGTAAACAACCAACCCTAGAAAAAAACTTATTGATGGTGAAGTGCTTGAGGGGACACGGATTCCCTTAGATCTTGCAGCCTTTCATGATAACATAGAAGCTATAAATATACTTTTTGTACGTACTGCACCTAAAAAAGAAAATGGTATAAAAAAATTAAATTTTTCAACATTTTTTCAAAAACCACATAATTATTTTGCATGTACTAAACATAGACCTAATTTTAAATCAATTGTTTCTCATCGTGATTCAGATCAGAAAAAAATGCCTTTTCAAGAAATATAAAATCGAATTGCGTTTTAGTAAATTAAGCTACAAAAATCTCCGTTGAAATTTCCGATAAACCACACTATCGGAAATTTAAAAATGACCTTCGCACTTCATATAGCACATTTTTTAAACAATCTTCTTCCGGAAATGAAAAATGCTTTTGAATTACCAACCGATTGGTGTAGAATTCAATATAGTTGTTGGGTGAATGCGTTAATGAGAAATCATTTTAACGCTTGGGTCTTCCAATAATACTAATAACAATCATGCTGTACTTGACCTCAAGTTTTAAAACTGATGAAAGCATGATGAGTAGTTTTTTCATTCTTTTTTCCTCTTTTTGCATGCAAAATATAGTGTAGTGGATTAACAGGTGCAAATTACCCAGTATTGTTCATACTAGGTAATTTTTATAGTTTGATTTGTCATTTTTTAATGATGATTTTTAATTAAATCTACTTTTCTCTGCAAATACTTGACGGTTCTAGAAAATATTTACTATTAACTAATAATTTGAATAGTGTATAGAAATTTTTATAGCGTGAGCGTGTATGAAATATAAACATAATAATTCCCATTACACTGATTCTTATTCTGATCCTGAAAAATACGAATATAATTTTTATGAGGAAGCTCAGGCTTCCTATTCAAAACCTCTCGATTCAGATAGTGAAGTCCAATTAAGTCAAAAATCCCTTCAAAAAAGCAAGCGGTCAAAAAAGAAAATTGAAACTCTTGGCGATCTTTTAAGTATGTCGGATGAGTCACTGAAGGCTCTAGAAGAAAATGAGTCTGAATCTATGTCGGAAGGTCATACTCTCGCTGATGTGCTCAGTTTGCCTGATGATTACTCAGAAAAATCCTTTAAAAAAACCCCCAGTAAAAAAAATAATTCACATAATAAAAAAAGGGGAAAGAATAAGAAAAATCAAGTGGAATTAGTCTTTCCGATTTCAAATAGCTATGAGAATATTGTGTCTCAGCCAAACCAAGATTTGAATTCCAGTGACCTAACTAAATCTTTACAACCCATTATCGGAAAAAATGCTAAAGAATTATTAAGCGCTAT
>CAZFSQ010000501.1:0-1875 GCA_964521975.1 uncultured Oligoflexales bacterium
GTGGAGTTTAAAAATTTCAGGCTTACTTGATGCTAGCTCAATCAATTGACTCACTTGATCCTCGGATAAATCTTTGAAACTTAAACTCACTTGATTTTCACCCTGAGAAACAATTTGCACCACGGAGCGTTTTTGCAAAATCGTTTTTAAACGAGCCACCAGTAATAATTTCTGCATTTCAAGGGGCACTTTTCCAAAACGATCATTTAATTCATCACCAAGACGAATAATTTCCTCTTCCTCCTCTGAAGAAAAAAGCATTTTGTAATATTGCAAACGAATATTTTCTTGATCAATGTAAGTATAAGGAATCGACGCTTGGATATTTAATTTAATTTCTGTATCAATTTTTGTTTTTATTTTTTCACCACGAGCTTCATGAATAGCCTGTTGCAGCATCTCTGTATAAAGATCCAACCCAATCGTAGCAATATGACCAGACTGCTCCCCACCCAATAAATTTCCTGCCCCACGAATTTCAAGATCATGACTTGCGATATGAAACCCAGAACCTAAATCTTGATACATTCCCAAAACCTCTAACCTTGATCTCGCCTCATCGGTCAATTTTTCTTCAAGCGGTGTTAAAAAATAACAATACGCCTGCACTGAAGATCGCCCGACGCGTCCACGCAATTGATAGAGCTGGGCCATGCCAAATTTATCTGCACGATGCACAATCAGTGTATTCACATTCGGCATATCCACACCGGATTCAATAATTGTTGTACAAAGTAAAACAGAAAATTTCTGCTCAATAAAATCTATAATCACTTTTTCTAATTGATGTTCTTTCATTTGCCCATGAGCAAAACGAATATCAACCCCAGGTAGAATATTTTTTAACTTCAAACACATTGCTTCAATATCTTGCACGCGATTATAGACATAAAAAACTTGACCTCCGCGTTTTAATTCTCTCTCGATTGCATTTTTAATAATGTCATCATCATGCTGGGCAATGTATGTTTTAACCGACAAACGATTGGGCGGCGGTGTACCAATTAAAGAAATTTGTTTGAGCCCAACCATCGACATATGGAGTGTGCGTGGAATAGGCGTTGCTGTCATTGTAAGCACATGGGCTGAGGCTTTAAGTTCTTTCAATTTTTCTTTATGTCCCACACCAAATCGTTGTTCTTCATCAATCACTAAAAGACCGAGTCGTTTAGGAAGAATATCTTTAGATAATAATCGGTGCGTCCCAATCAGCACATCAATTTTTCCTTCGGAAAATTTTTTCACCGTTTCATTTTCTTCAATGCCTTGTATAAACCGATTGAGTTGAGCGACGCGTATTCCGTGCGATGACATCCTCGAAGAAAAAGTTCTAAAATGTTGATAACATAAAATTGTCGTCGGCACTAAAATCATGACTTGATATCCGTCGATCGCTGTCCGCATGGCTCCTCGCAATGCGACCTCTGTTTTACCAAATCCCACATCACCACAAATCAGTCGATCCATCGGAATCGCTAGATTCAAATCATAATTAACATCCTCAATCGCCTTCAATTGATCTTCAGTTTCTTCATAGGGAAATTCTGATTCAAATTTTGCATATAAATCTCCCGGAGAAGATAATCTTGGAGCAGCTTGAATTTCTCGCTGTGCTTGAATCTTAAGCAGCATTTCTGCCATATCCTTAACTGCTTTTTTGACTCGTGCTTTTTTATTTTCCCACGTAGAGCCTTTTAACTTGTCTATGACAGACATCGGGACATGACCGTCATCACTTGTTGTCGCATAGCGTTGAAGCAATCCGAGTCTCTCAACAGGCAAGTAAAGTTTATCGCCACCTTGATATTCAAGAATTAAAAAATCATTTTCATATCCTTGCGTCTGAATATTTTTCATTCCTAAATATCGTCCCAC
>CAZFSQ010000502.1:0-1865 GCA_964521975.1 uncultured Oligoflexales bacterium
CATCAATAAAAATCCATTTCCCTTGTGACACAGCGGATTCTATTTCTGCCATCAACTCCTTCAGTGCAAAGGTTACTTGCTCCATTCTTAGAGGATTTAGCAAATCAACTTCATAAAATAACTCAGAGGCAAAATAAGTCCGAATAAAAGTGCTTTTCCCAACTCCGCGTGCCCCAAAAAGGAAAAAACTATTTGATTTTATTACATTTAAAATTCTACGAAACATACTTCGGATATTGCGTTAAAATCCGAAGTTAATCAAGACTTTATATCTTTAAACTGTATCGCGGAAAGCGGTGTAATTTATGTTCTTGACTAGGCTGTGGTGCTACGTATTGCGATAATTATAATAAATATGGGATATATATATTGCGTTGGTGAATAGTTTGAAACATCTCCCCATTTTGAGAATATAAACTTATCTGCAAATGTCGTTTTTAACATTTACAGATAAGTTTGTTACCTTTAAAAATAAACTACAAATGTCGTTTTGATCATTTACAGATGACAAAAAATCCACACCAGTTAAAAGAAATAATGCTTATGTTTGTGAAATAAAATTTCGTCAAAAAATTACTAAAAATATTATTTCAGAAATAGAAGAAAAAATTAAAATTCTCAAAAAACCAAAAAATTACGCCATAAGACCGGTGTTAATTTATGATGGTGAATTGGAAGACGAAGATCTTTTAAATGAATATTTTGATGCGATGATTGCATTTGGTGATTTGCTAGTGTGAGTGGTACAAAAATTAGTCCCTAACATTCTAATGAAATTTTATGATAAACTAAAAATTACAATTTTATTGACTTAAAAATAATAGCGAGAATAAAAACATGAACGATCAAAAGCATGATGATCTAATAAAATTAGGCGGAAAAATTCATCAACTCAAAGAGAAAATGGGAGAGAAAATCTTTGGACAAGAAGATCTCTTGCAAGAAGTTTTTTGCGTTTTGTTATCAGGGGGGCATCTATTAGTCACAGGCGTTCCAGGCTTAGCAAAGACAACACTCATTCGTGTTCTGTCCGATAGTTTGGGATTACAATTTAGCCGTATCCAATTTACTCCCGATCTTCTACCTTCCGATATATTGGGAATGGAAGTGCTACGCATGGATGGTAGCGACAAAAGCAAAGGAAGTTTTATTTTTCAAAAAGGTCCCGTTTTTACCAATTTACTCTTAGCTGATGAAATCAATCGTTCATCACCTCGAACTCAATCAGCATTACTTGAAGCAATGCAAGAGCGGCGAGTTACGATCAGCGGTGTGAGTCATGATCTGCCGCAACCGTTTATGGTTTTTGCTACACAAAATCCTTTAGAGATGGAAGGAACGTTTCCGTTACCTGAGGCTCAACTGGATCGTTTTTTATTGCACTCGCGAATGGATTACCCATCAGGAGAAGCTGAGATGCAAGTGTTAGAATCACATTCACAAGATTCTTTGGCAGGAGAAAAAGTTTTAGCAAAAGATCATTCCAAAGAAACAATTCTTTCGCAGAATGATTTAAATGCGATGATACAAGCTGTGAAAAAAATATCAGTACCTAAACCAATTATCGAGGCCATTCATACGCTGGTACGCTCAACACGACCCGATGGAACCGATTGTCCTGAAGAATTAAAAAAATTTCTTGTCTATGGTGCTGGTGTGCGTGCTGGAATTAGCATGATTTCTGTCTGTCGAGCCTTGGCTTTTATTGAAGGTTCGCTGAATGTCAGGTGGCGTCATATCAAAAAAATGGCGTGCCCTGTATTGCGACATCGTATGCAATTATCTCATGCAGGAAAACGTGAAGGCTGGACAGAGGATAAGATGATTTTAAAATTTTTTCTTTTTCTTGAAAGTAAAATGCAGGG
>CAZFSQ010000503.1:0-1864 GCA_964521975.1 uncultured Oligoflexales bacterium
TTATCAATCGCTTTGCTGTGCGACCAGGATTGAGCGGTATGTGGCAGGCCATGCGACCAGAAACAGATTTAGGAATCGAAAAACTAAAACTTGATTCTGAATATGTCAAACAATGTGGATTTATTTTTGATCTTAAATTATTTTTCAAGACCTTTCCTGCGATTATTAAAAGAGGAAAAAGGTTTAGTAAAAAATAATTACCAAAAATCTATACCCCATTTTTTTTTCATCTCAGAAAATAATTCCTGAACAGGAAGCCCAACAACATTAAAATAAGAACCTTCGATTTTTTTGATAAGCAAGCTTCCATAACCTTGAGCACCATAAGCTCCAGCTTTGTCCAATGGTTCTTTAGTTGCGACATAGGAAGTAATTTCTTGAGAAGAGAGTTTTGCAAATGTTACTTTTGTTTTACAAATAATATTTAATTCTTCCAATTTATTTTTATTTTCAATCTTAAGAATTGTCACGCTTGTAAAAACAAAATGTAATTTTCCGCTCATCGCTTTTAACATTTGCTTGGCATTTTCTTTATTCTTCGGCTTGCCAAGAATTTTATTTTTAAACACCACAATCGTATCCGCACTGATAATGATTGAAGGTGAATCAAATTGATGATGCAGAACCGAGAAGGCTTTCTCGCGGCTCATTCTCGTAACATAGGATGTAGGTCGTTCTCGCAACAACACTTTTTCATCTATTTGAGGTTTAATGATTTTAAATTTTAATCCCAAATTCTTTAAAAGCTCTTTTCGCCTTGGAGAACCGCTTGCTAAGATTAATTTATAAACTTTGTTATTAAATTTTAAAATAAACCATCCCCGTCATCCCCAATGAGCACCGAAGGTGCGAATGCCTGGGGATCTGTTCAGAATAAAGCGATATTGCAATATTTTCAAGAGACGTAGAATAATATTTTATCGAGACAACATAAAGATGCCCAGGCACTCCCTTCGGTCGTTGGGCATGACAGTGATCATAATTTTTTAAACTGAGTCCCTTCGCGTAAAATATTGTAACTACCCTCTGAAAGAAGTTCGATTATAGCCGACGAACTTTCTGAATGAACATTTTCTTTTTGTAAAAAACTCTTTAAATTATTTTTTTCACAAAAAGAAGAAACCTCTTTAAAAGAAATAAGGGGGCGTTCTCCTGAATAATTGACACTTGTTGACGGTAGCGGAGTATCTAATTTTTTAATTACAGAATAAACCCAAACTTTATTCAGTTCTAATTTTGGAAAGCGAAGAGCAATATTTTTATAAATAATAGAAACGGGGCCGGGCCAAACTTTTTTGATCAAATTAGTTTGCACTCCATTTAACTCTCCCCAAATTTGCAATGCTTGCTCAAAAGAATAAACCAAATTTATAAAAGGCTTTTCCGATTCTCGTTCTTTAAGTTTTTTAATTTTTTCAAAGGCGATTTTATTCTTTGGGTCAAAACTTATTCCAGGAAGAGTGTCCGTAGGAATAACAATTAACTCACCATCTTTTATAGCTTGAAAAGCATTTTTAATTAAATTCATGTCACCGTGATAGAAAATTTTTTATCATCCGCTTTAACTTTTTCAGCAAGTTCTCGACGATATTTTTCTAATTTTTTTTGCAATGTTTTTTCTGTCAGTGATAAAATTTGTCCTGATAAAATACACCCATTCATAAAACCTGAATTACCAAATCCCATTGTTGCCACTGGAATTCCTTCAGGCATTTGACTCATAGATAATAGAGCATCCATCCCCGATGTGGGTTCAGAAAAGACAGGAACCGCAAGGACAGGAAGCTGCGTTATCGCAGCAACAACTCCTGCCAAATGAGCAGATTTTCCTGCAACACAAATAATAATTTTTCCACTCTGCTTA
>CAZFSQ010000504.1:0-1862 GCA_964521975.1 uncultured Oligoflexales bacterium
TTCACCGCTGACAGCAGCACCACCAAAAGTTACGGATGAAATTTCGAGAGTAGTGGTTCCTAGTTTTCTTTTTTTTAAGCTCATTGATTATTGTGCGAGAGCCTGTTCAATAGGTATAATCCAGTAGCGACTGACACAGTGGGTAAATTGTGGGTAAGCGACGCGTCGTCCGAAGCAGAAAAAGTGCAATTGCCTTCCCCATGTGGTCCACACGGCTGAAACGCGAGCAACTTGTCCGCGTTGAGATAACATAAAATCCATTCCTGATTCACTAAAACTGACGGCTCCAATTGTTCCGCCGCGAATGTTTTGATAACTCCAGGCCATAATCCCAAAATTAAAGGATTGAGCTAAATACCCTTTCAAACTATTTTTATGACGATCAATAAATACAAATCCATTAATCGAGCGAGGGTAGGGGAGATGGGTGTCGTAGGAATCAACTTGTTCTATCGCAACTTTTTTAAGATCATTCTCAATTGTCAATTGGATGTCATCCAACATGTCATTGATGTCGTAGCCAGCAAAAGTTGATGATGTGATTGGGAAAAAAATTAGTCCAAAGTTTTTCATGTACCCTCCTCAAAAAGTTTGTTTAAAAATAAGAACACAAATGAGTCAAAATTTAAATATGATTTTTTTATTTGAGTTTTTTAGATAACCACGGCATACTGATCACTTAATTTTTAATTTATTTTGAGGACTTAAAAGCAATGGATGTAAAAGCAAGAAAAGAATTAGTAGTCAAGTTTGCTCGTTCAGCAAACGACACATCGTCACCCGAAGTTCAGATTGCATTACTTGATGCACGTTTGAATTTTTTAAACAGTCATTTTTCTAAAAACCCTAAGGACCATCATTCACGTCGTGGGCTTTTGAAATTAGTAGGAAAACGTAGAAAAGTTTTGAACTACCTTCAAAAAACAGACAATGATCGTTATCAAAAGTTTTTAACTGATTCTGGCATTCGTGGATAAAAAATAAATGATAAACCCTATAAGACGCGAAGTTCAAATCGCGGATAAAATAATTGCATTTGAGTTTCGTAAGTACGCAAAACAATCGAACGGCTCGGTCATGATTTCTTGTGGTGATACACAGGTTCTTGTTACAGCCGTATCATCCGAAGAACCTAAAAAGGGCCAAGATTTTTTCCCTCTGACGGTGGATTACATCGAAAAATTTTATGCTGCTGGCCGCATACCCGGAGGTTTTTTTAAGCGAGAGACCAAACCATCAGATCGTGAAACATTGACAGCAAGGTTAATTGATCGCCCTTTGCGTCCATGTTTTCCTGAGGGGTATTTAAACGATACTCATGTCGTCTGTACGGTTGTTTCATATGACGGCGAAAACCATCCTGCTCCGTTAGCGATGCTAGGAGCAAGTGTCGCATTGATGATTAGCGATATTCCTTTTAACGGGCCTATTGCGGGTTTACGAATAGGTATGAAAGAAGGGAATTTTATTCTTGATCCTCTGGAAACTGAGTCAACAGATTTAATTTTGACGATTGCTGGTAAGCCCGGAGCCATCATTATGGTGGAAGCTGGGGCTAATTTTTTGAGTGAAGAAACGATGATTGAAGCGATTAATTTTGCTCATAATCTCATGCAGCCGCTTTTTGATTTTCAAATGCAAATTCAAAAAGAAATTGGTTCTCCTAAGAGAGAAGTAACGTATAAAAAATATGAGGCAGATTTATTTAAAAAATCTTTAGGCATGAGTAAATCATGGCTTGAAGAAGCATATAATATTAAAGCTAAACAAGAGAGAAATCGTACTTTAAAAAGTTATTTTGAAAAGTTGGAAGCAGCTCTTTTAGAGGGTGTGACTGATGAGGAGAAAAAGGAATCTATTGG
>CAZFSQ010000505.1:0-1860 GCA_964521975.1 uncultured Oligoflexales bacterium
TTGAACTAAATTCTCTTCATTTATGAAGTTGTATTCAATTTCTTGATCGTTTAGATGAATATGTGGTCCTTTTGGAAAATGATTATCCATTAACACTCGATCTTTTGTTTGTGTGTTACTAAAAAACAAACTATACCTTACACCCATTGGGTATTTAGTGGTTACTGTAACTCGATAAATCTTCATTTCAAGAATGAACCTATTTTTTATCTTTAATTTTTCCCACAAAACAATTTGCGATGACATATAGGTATATTAATATATATATGAGTACTTTAAAACCAATATTTTGAGATTAATAGGCTGTTTTTAGGCAAAATGCAGATTTTAGATTGCTTACTTGGAGTATTTTGCCATATGATTTACTTGTCTAAAAATGGAGGAATGATTTCATGCGAGTATTACTCGTTGGCTCTGGGGCTAGAGAACATGCCATAGCTTATAAATTTTCGCAATCATCATTGCTTACTTCTTTATTTGCCTGGCCAGGTTCATCGAGCATCCAACAGTTTGCCAAAACTTGTTCTGTCGATGCGAATGCTTCTTTGCATGACTTAGCTAAGTGGTGTCGCAACGAAATGATTGAACTTGTGTTCGTTGGACCAGAAAAATATCTCGCGGAAGGTATTGCAGATATTCTTACTGAAAATAATATTTGCGTATTTGGTCCTTCTCGTGCAGCGGCCCAGCTCGAATCATCGAAGGCATTTGCTAAAGAGATCATGCATCGTTCATTGATACCCACCGCTGAATTTACTCTCTGTCACTCTGAATCTGAATGCCGCCAAGCTGCTTATCGGATGATTGAAAAAAAAGGTGCTGCGGTGATCAAAGCCTCAGGGCTTGCTCAAGGAAAAGGAGTTTTTGTTTGTCATCTTCTTATCGAAGTCGATGAAGCATTAAATAAACTATTTGACACTCCGATGAAAAAATCAGCAGACCTTGTGGTGGTTGAAGAAAAATTAATTGGACGCGAATGTTCCTATTTTGTTTTTTTGGGTAACAATCAATTTACAGAACTAGGATTCGCTGTTGATTATAAGAGGTTGCAAGATGGGGATCATGGCCCCAACACCGGTGGTATGGGTTCTTATTCTCCCGTATCATGGTTGCCGCAAAATGCGAATGAAATCATTCAAAAAAAAGTTACCGAACCTTTAATACAATCGTTAAGAAAAGAACAGATTGAGTATTCTGGATGTCTTTATATTGGTATCATGTGGACAGAACGAGGCCCCTTTGTTTTAGAATATAATGTCCGCCTCGGTGATCCTGAAGCCCAAGTTCTTGCAACATCGTCTGACAAAGATTGGTTAGCTGCGGCGGCTTTTCATGCGGGTGTCAAAAAAATTTCTGAACATGATTTGAACCGAAAAGTTTTTGCTTCACCGTCATCGGTCGCTATTGTTATGGCTGCCAAAGGCTATCCCTTTGGTGAGACACTGGAAAATCCAACCCACTTAAATTCAGATGTTTTAAAAATTGAAAAGCATTCTCAGGTTTTTGGTGCATCTTTACAAGAAAGTTCTATTGGTGGTTTTAAAACCGGTCAAGGACGTGTATTGACTGTTGTTGGTAGAGGAAATAATATTTCCGAATCACGACAAAATGCTTATCAACGTGTCTATGATATTACTTCTCATTGGTCATCGGCTATTTGGCGAAAAGATATCGCAGCTCATTTTTCATAAAAGGAAATTTTTATAAAATGGAAAAAACAGATCTCCTGATTTTACTTGGAAGCTCCTCTGATCAACCGATCACTGAAAAAGGTATTGCTTGGTTACGAGGACAAAAAATTTCATTTCAATTACGGATTGCTTCTGCCCATCGTTCGCCGGAGTGGGTTGAAGAATTGGT
>CAZFSQ010000506.1:0-1855 GCA_964521975.1 uncultured Oligoflexales bacterium
TTTCTATATTTTGTCGGGTATGCCTCTTCTAAAGACTCTGCTTGCATCTCGTGAACTTGATTGTCTTTAAATAAATAAGGATAACCTTCTTTAAAACTTTGATATTTAGTTTTTTGGCTCTCATTAGGCTTATCAATTACTACAACAGCTTTATTTTTATAGATCGCTTCATCTCCTGTAATTGGAACCAACATTTTATGAACTGCAATTAAGGTCTGTTCTTCCTCGTCTAGATCACCACCTGCGAATATAATTTTTAATCCTTTAAATTTATCTCTATAAAACCTATCAACAATTATTTTTATAAATTCGTATTCACTTTTCCCTTCAACAATTAAAAAATTACGAGGCAACAGAAGGTCTGACGGGCTTCCACCAAGCAATTCAAAAATAATATCCATTTTATGTGAGTCAGCCACTTCAGAAAAATGTGAAATATTTTCAATTTTTTCGACTTTAAAAATTTTTTGAACATCATGATTATCCACAACTAAAACAGATGAATGCGTATTAACAAACACTTGGTCTGTCCCACAGATTTCGATCAGAGCATTTTTTAACAATCTTTGAGCCGATGGGTGCAAATGCAATTCTGCTTCATCAATGAGAAATAAAAAATTCCCTCCTCCTAATTTTTGCTTTCTATAGTCGGCAAAAGCCTGAATGATCGAAAGCATAATAGCTCTTTGCATACCATCGCCTTTATCTTCAGCTTTTGTTTCAATGCCATCATCAACTGATGTATCAAAGCTTTTTAACAAATCGTTAAAATGTGGCGGGTTGACTTTGAAATTAATTTTTGTACCATCAGGAAATTGTTTTTGTAAGTACACCTCAACCTTGGCACTCAATTTATCTAGTTCTTTCCTTACTTCAGAATCTTCGCTATCAAAAAGTTTTGAGAACTGATTTTTAAATTTTATATATTCTTGCGAGTTTTCAATAATAGCATTCAGAACTCCCGAAAGCATGACTCCTATTGGATTCTTATCTTTATATTTAGAAACATCATCGAGCCTTACTTTTGTATTTACGTATTCTAGTCTGGGTAAAAATTCATTAATAGCTGTATCGAGTCCTTGAGGATTTCCTTTATCCTCACCATTAACAAAATAATTTCTTTTATGATTTGAACTTGTTTTAACAACTGAAAATGATGTTTCGCCATTCAGCATATCTCTAATTTTTGTTTTACTTGCGGGAGTAGTAAGCTTTTCAATGTCGGCTTCAGTTACTTCACTAAAAGTGATTTCAACTTTAATTTTATTTTCTGTTTTTCTTTGAAAATATTCATCATCTTCAGACGATTTGGAATTATAAAACCATTCTATTGCTTCAAAAAGATTGGTTTTCCCGTGATTATTTTGCCCAACAAAGACTGAAAATTTGTTCGGATTAATACTTAATTTTTGAATTGAACGATAATTCTCAACCATTAAATGAGTTATTTTCATATTTGAGTCATATCATTTTGCGAGGCGAATGCCGAGCACTACCCACCGACTGAGCGTATTATGGATCGCAAGAAAGAGCGCATTGCTATTTCGAATCGACTGGGAAAGCTTTCGTTATTTCTCCGCAGCAGCGTTCAATTCTTCTGCTAGGAGACATAACGAAAGCTTTCCAATACTCAGATTTTAGACGAAAAAAAAGGGCTCCATTTTCATGGAGCCCATAATCGCGGCAACGTCCTACTCTCCCACAGGGCTTCCCCTGCAGTACCATAAGCTCTGTAAGGCTTAACGTCCGTGTTCGGGATGGGAACGGGTGTGACCCTTACGATATAGCCACCGCAAACTTTTCGTGTCGGTCGCAAGGACCAGGCACTAAACTTTTGCTTTATTTATTGGTGGGG
>CAZFSQ010000507.1:0-1853 GCA_964521975.1 uncultured Oligoflexales bacterium
TTAAATTGCGAATTGTTTTTTTCATATTGAGAGCAAAAAGAAATCATGAAGCAAAAAGTAATTAAAAAATAAGATCGCATTTAAATCCCCTTGTTTTATAATTTCTCAACCACAACAGCACTCGCCTCACCACCACCGATACAAAGCGTTGCCAAGCCAAATTTGCCATTGTTTTTATTCAACCCATTAATTAATGTTGCAAGAATTCTCGCACCACTTGCACCAATCGGATGCCCCAAAGAAACTGCTCCACCGAATGGATTCACCCTCTCAGGATCAAGTTTTAACTTTTGAGTCGCCGCCATCGTGACTAAAGAAAATGCTTCATTGATTTCATATTGGTCTATTTGGCTTGCAGAAAGATTAGAAAGTTTTAAAACTTTTTCGATACAATCAATCGGAGCCGTTGTAAACCATGTTGGCTCATGAGCAAAAGATGCTTGAGCAATAATTCTTGCCAACGGTTGCCAATTTTTCTTCTTTAAAGTTTCTTCATCACAGACGACACATAATGCCGCTCCATCATTAATCGACGAAGCATTCGCTGCGGTGATGGTTCCATCTTTAGAAAATGCAGGTTTAAGTGAAGAAAATTTACTGATATCAGATGCAAATGGTTCTTCATCAGTATCAATTAATTTGCTTCCTTTGCGATCTGTTATTTCAACAGAAACAATTTCGTTCTTAAAATGTCCGCTTTCAATCGCCTTTTGTGCTCGCTTATATGAAGTCGCTGCAAACAGATCTTGAGCTTCGCGGGAAATATTCCATTCTTTGGCACACACTTCCCCGCATTGCCCCATTGACATATTACCATAAGGGTCCCAAAGACCATCCCACTGCATCGAATCTTTCGCTTCGATAGGTCCAAAACGGTAACCTGTACGTGAGTTCATGAGTAAATGAGGAGCAAGCGACATATTCTCTTGGCCCCCAGCAAAAATTAATTTGGCATCACCTGATCGAATTGCTTGATCAGCAAGCATGATGGATTTAAGCCCGCTGCCACACACACGATTAATCGTGAGAGCACACACGCTTTTACTTAACCCACCATAAATGGCCGCTTGTCTTGCTGGAGCTTGACCTACACCTGCCGTCAAAACATTGCCCATGATAATTTCATCAGGTTCATTCGGTTGAATATTTAACTTCTTCACTGCATCAGAAACTAGGACAGCTCCTAACTTCGGAGCAGGCACTTGCGACAATGCTCCACTCATCTTGCCAATGGCTGTTCTTTGGGCATAGACAATATAAGAATATTTTTTTTGTGACATAAAATTTGCTCCTCATATATAAATTAATTATAAATAAAACGTAGGTGTTAGAAATATCGTAGCAGGAAATGAAGAGAGTTTTAAATCAAAATTTAGTAACCTGCATTAGGAGGGGATGAACAAACATATGAAAAGATGCATCTACAATCAAAAAGGTGGTGTGGGAAAAACTTCTCTTGCATGTAACCTTGCCGCTGCGTTTGCTTTCAAAGGACGAAAAACTTTAGTCGTTGATCTTGATTCGCAAGCCAATGCATCACAGTATTTGTTGGGAGATGAATATCCCAAAATAAAAAAAACTCTTTTAGACTTTTTTTCTGATTCATTAAAATTGGGTTTATTTCAATCAGGACTCAATGATGTACTGGTTGCAACTCCTTATGAAAATTTATTTCTTCTCCCAAGTGAATTGGGTTTATCTGAATTACAAAATTCATTGGAATCTCGTTACAAAGTTTTAAAATTAAAAACAGCACTGGATGAACTTATACAAGAACACCACTTTGATGATGTCTTTATTGACACTCCTCCTGCATTTAATTTTTATAGTGTGAGTGGAATCTTGGCTTCCGA
>CAZFSQ010000508.1:0-1845 GCA_964521975.1 uncultured Oligoflexales bacterium
AACTAAATTTATTATTTTCATCAATTAATTCTAGGTCTATCGTTTGAATTGTCAATTCTCAGTTAAATTACTTGCCCGGAATTATTGTGCAATTCAAAGATACCTTTGTTTTTTAGTTCAAAAATGCTTTTGATAAAATAGTCTTTCCATTCAATCGGAGAAACTTGCGCCATTTCGCAGACATCAGTAATCAGCTCATCAATCGTCGCCCGTCCATCAACTCTATCAGCGAGTTCAGACATTAACCCTTCTATTCTTTGAACAAGACCGTCGCGAGATCGATAGGCAATAAAAATCATCATTGAAATTCTCTCTTTGAGACAATCATCACTCCATTTAATTGAAAAGCCTCGTAAGGCTTCTGCAATAACTGCTGAATTCCCTTTTTCAAAATTTGCCTTCGCGAGTCGCCAGTAAAAATTTTTATTTTTTTGGAAGTGGTTCTCTCTCTCCTGTAAGAAATTCTCAACTTTTCGAAGTCGAAGACCAAAACCTTCCAGATGACGAACTAACCTTTTATAGCGAAAAGCTCTTAATTCAGGAGAATTAATCTCCTGAATTATAAGGCCCTCATTGGTTTGATAATAATTTATTTTTCTCCACAATGACTCTCCTTCTGTCATATCAATGCCTAGCTTTTCCGTCATATTGAACAGCGGACTCTTCTCCGGAATGATAGTCGTCCAGTTAAAACTAGCCGTTTGAATGATTTTGTCAGGTCCTAAATAGCCTTTGTGATAAAATTGAGAAATTAAATTGAGCGTATCAGCAAAATCCTGTTCTGTCTCCGTAGGAAATCCAACCATCAATAGCAGAGAGATTTCTATTTTTACTCTATGCATTTGTTCAACAAAGTAGTCTAAATCTTCCCGGCTATATCCTTTTTTCATATCCCGACGAACTTTGTCACTTCCGGTTTCGACACCTAAATATATCTTCCGGAGCCCCGACCGTTTCAATCGATCGAAAAAATTAGGGTCCATCGATTGTTGTGAGCGACAAATCATATAACCTTCGTATGTTAATGGATTTGCTAACTTAGAATTGGTTTCGATCATCAAATTTACAAATTGATTAAATTTATTCCGATCGCCATTGATCAAACTATCGGTAAAGAAAAAATTAGTGACTCCATATTGTGAATTCAAATATTCGATCTCTTTGACGACATCCGTTGGTTGTCTTTGAGAGAATTTTTTCCATTGATCGCGAACATCGCAAAAACTACAATTCCTAACGCATCCAGTTGATCCTGTGATAAATAGAGTTCTAGCACCACGGGCTGATTCTTGCGGAATAATATTTTGCCATAGTTGATCTGAATATAGACCTAGATCATAATCAGAATAATCAGCAAAAATTTGATTCTTTAAAATCTGGCTATCCTGTAATTGTTGTTGGCTCTCGCCTAATAGCTTTAAAAATTCAATCTCTGCATCGCCCACGATCACTTGATCGATAGCTCCCGTAGCCTTCAGCTTTTCACCAAAAGAACTAGCTCCAGGACCACCTAGGACCACTTTAATATCCTGAGCCTCTGCCTTTAATAAACGACAAAATTCGTGGGTAAACAGTTCGCACTGGTACGAGATAACACTCAAACCCACCCATTTCGGCTTCGCTGCCACGATTAGTGAAATCCATTCAGCACAAAAAATCTTGAATTCAGCATCAAAAATGTCAGGGAAAATAGCAGGATCAAAGAAAGATGTATCAGTCGAATCTAGAATTTTTTTAAAACGATCTGATCTGTTCCAGAGATGAATATTTAAATCAATTGTTTGAATCAAATAGCCAAAAGCCTCGCCAATCGCTTTCAGCCGGGCAGCCCCTGGGGTCGGCGCT
>CAZFSQ010000509.1:0-1820 GCA_964521975.1 uncultured Oligoflexales bacterium
ATATAATTAAAATAAGTTAGCCCGACTAAAAGTAAATTAAAGACAAAACAAAACGCCCCTTCTTTTTTCATTTGCTCCTGATCTTGCAAAGATAAATTTTTCCTTTGATAATTTAATCGAATCGTCGCTGTAGAATATCTTTCTAAAATTCTTTTTTGATATTGATGAGGAAATAAAAACATGACACCTGAAATAAATCCCCAGCGAATCATAAAAAGTAGCGGCCCAAAAATAACCATCAAAAATATATAAGAAAAAGCTCTTAATTTATGATGCCCCCAATGATCATATTCTGGATCAGCATACGTTCCGTAAATATTAGGACGATGATGTTCCAGATGTGATTTAAAAAAACTCAATGGAAATTTATTAGGAAAACCAAACAACCAATTATAAATGTGACTGATGATCGGTGATCGCGACTCTGTATGAACGGCCTCATGAATAAAAAGAGCACAGCGAAAATTTAAGATGCAGCATAAAACAAATAAAAAAATATTTTCGATCCACGATTGATTAAAGAATAAAAAATAAGAAAAAATTGAATAGAATAAAATAATTGAAATCAAAAAATCAGAAATATATTTTCGTGAATTTAAGTGAAGATAATCTTTGATGAGGTGTTGCATGACTTTTTTTCGCAAATATAAAAACCGCTGATATTGTTTATTCTATCAGCGGTTTTTAGAAAAATCTAACTAAGATGCCCAGGCACTCCATTCGGTCGTTGGGCATGACCCTTTGGGTTTATTCCTCTGGAGGAAACGGGAATGGAAACGGAGAATCTCCACCATCACCACCGCACCAAGGTAAACTTGGCTCGATTAAACACATGATGAGACACATTGCTGCATCAGGCATAGGACATGTCCCGCCAGAAGCAGCAGGCCGATCATCAATGCGATAGAGTTTAGATTTTGTCTCACGCCCCTCAGCATCTTTTACTGAAACAACGAGCGTACCTTTGTCTGTCGCTGTTAATAATCCACTAGCATCAATCGACGCTAATTTACTGTCGTTGACAGAAAATGTGTACGGTCCTTTGCCACCGAAAGCAGATAATTGAACTGTTTCCTTTGGAGCAACTGTTTTTGCAGCTGGAATTAATGTTAATTCCTTGTTGAGCAATCGTTCCATCGAAGCACTTGCATCAATACGGCAATTACAAGCTGTTTCGATATTCACATCGCTACCAGTTGATTGCAGTAGGGCTTTAATTTCTTCTGGTTTTAAATTCATGCCCATCGAACGTGCTTTACTTAAAAGTAGTCCAGCTAATCCAGCAACAAGTGGCGTTGCCATTGAAGTTCCGCGAAGATCACGATATTCATTGTTAGGAATTGTTGAAAGAATCTTATCCCCAGGTGATGCAAGATCCACCATGAATTTTCCGTAATTGCTCCACTCAGGTTTTGCATCCGTTACATCACTTGCTGCGACAGAAATTAAAGTCGGTACATTGGCGTTCGCTGGAAAAACTTCTTTAGTGTCGTTATTCGCACCATCATTTGCTGCGGCAGCAACAAATAAAATGCCTGCTTTTTGTGTTCTCTCAATGGCTTCGATAATCGGTTGTGCTGCACTTCTTGGGGCAGATGCACCAAAACTAGCACTGATAATATCTGCTTTCATCTTGATAGCGTAATCCATTGCTTTCACACCATCCATCAAATTACCTTGACCTTTAGGACCAAGAAAACGTAATGGCATAATCTGTGTTACTTGCGAAATTCCTGACACACCTTTTCCATTTTCACCAACGGCTCCGATGATCCCAGCACAGTGCGTTCCATGACCAGGGTTTTCGTGAGCTTGTGGAT
>CAZFSQ010000510.1:0-1816 GCA_964521975.1 uncultured Oligoflexales bacterium
CATACTACTGGTTGTACAACAGGATCATGTTCTATCAGAGATCATTTCAAGGATCTGAAGAAACGCAATGTAACGATATTAGGTGTCAGTCCTGATGATGCGAAGAGTCATACGAAGTTTAAAGAAAAATTTAACCTACCTTTTCCTTTATTATGCGACACAGACCACAAACTAGCTGAAAAACTAGGTGTGTGGGTTGAAAAAAACATGTATGGAAAAAAATATTTTGGTATTCAACGCTCAACATTTTTAATCAATAGTGAAGGTAAAGTGGTTAAAATGTGGCCTAAGGTTAAAGTTGAAAATCACGTTGAAGAAATCTTGGAATCACTGGAATTAGCCGAGTAAGAGTCAATACAAAGAAGCTGTGCAGTCCTCCTCCCCTAACGCTGAAATCATCAATAGTCGAAAAAATATTCAACTTAGTTTTTTAGATGCATGTTCCTTTAGTTTAATGGTTGGTATCGGAGAAACATTCATCCCTGCATTTGTGATTGCAATGGGATTAGGTTCCGTTAAAGCGGGTCTTGTATCCTCAATTCCCCTCTTGGCGGGTGGACTCATGCAGCTATTATCACCAAGATGTCTGAGGTGGTCGGGTTCCTATAAAAAATGGATTCTCATTTGTTCATTTGCTCAGATTATTTGTTTTCTTTCGTTAAGTGTTTTTGCCTTTCAACAAAAAATTCACAGCTATTATTTTATTTTTGGTATTGCCATGATTTATTGGGCTTCTGGTTTAGCAGCGGGGCCTGTGTGGAACAATTGGATCGAACGTATCGTTGAAAGAACGCAATTGAAAATATTTCTTGCGAAGCGTCAGAGACTGATGCAGGTACTTTCGATGATGGGGTTTCTGATAGGTGGATTTTTATTAGAGTGGGGAAGAGCCGTTCATAAAGAAGTTTTACTGTTTGGGTTTTTATTTGTGATTGCTGCGATGTCAAGAGCTGTATCATCTTTTGCCATGTCGCTTCAAGATAATGTGTCCTTGGACCGTTCCTATGTTTTAAGAAATAAATTTCACAAAACTGTTAAAAAATATTTTTCATCTTCGCAGTGTCGATTTTTAATTTTTTTACTCACGATGTATGTTTTTGTGTACATCAGTTCGCCATTTTTTAATCCTTATATGTTGATTAAATTGAAATTGAGTTATGTGGATTATATGTTACTCATTGCCTCAGCCTTTTGTGCCAAAGGATTATCTTATCTCTTAGCTCATCAATATGTTTTAAGGGGCAACCCGCTCAGAATTTTATTATTTTCCGGTGCAGGTATCGCGATTCTACCGATTTTATGGATATTCAGTCATGACATTTGGTATCTGATGATCTGCCAAATTTTATCAGGTTTTGTCTGGGCGATATTTGAATATACGGTGATTGTTCTAATTTTCGACCATCTTAAAAGTGAAGAACGTATCGAGATTATGACGTTTCATAATTTTGCTCAAACATTTGCGATTGTCATAGGCTCCTTAATCGGAGCTGAAATCCTTTCTCGTCTCGGCGATGAGAGTGGCTATGAAGCAGTTTTTATTCTCTCAACCGTTCTACGCTTTTCTGCATTATTAGTTCTTATCAACACCAAACCCATACGCGTCAAATTCAAGTCGTTTACCCTGAGAGTAATTGGGATTCGCCCTGATCGCGGCGGGATGGAACAACCTGTTTTTGATGAAGATTGATTTTTATTGATTTTATCCTTGTAGAACTCTAGTAAAACTTGCTAAATACAATGCTCAATTTAAACTTTTTAGGGAGAGTCTTTTTTATGAAATTTAATTTTAGAGCAATTGTTTTAACGAGTTTAT
>CAZFSQ010000511.1:0-1815 GCA_964521975.1 uncultured Oligoflexales bacterium
TCCTCTAAGGAATAGAATAATAAGCGCTCTTAGTGATATTATTATTGTAATAGATATGAGGACTTTTTTCATGGAAATGAATATCTCATGATCAGGATCTTAGATGTATCTAGAAAAGCAGGATGAATTACATCAACTAAAAAAATTAACTATTTGATCTGATGTCGATCGACTACACACCGATAGGTCGCCAACTTTAAAGAAGTATTGAGTTTACTTTTCTTTTTAGTTCTTTCATCCAACACCAATGGAAGCTCCATAAACTCTTCCCCAGACTCACTTCGTCTTAATATATCGGGAACAGAGCTAGTAATAAAAGGAGCCTTATAGAGCGAAATTAAATCTAAAATTAATGGCCGATTGGGAATTCTAATCCCTAATGTCTTTCGACGATCATCTATAAATTTAGGTAAAAATTTATTGGAGTCTAAAATAACAGTAAAAGGACCGGGGAAAATTTTTTTCAAAATTCGATAGGAGGCGGCTTCATAGTTAGCATATTTTGAAACCATCGTTAAATCTGAACACAAAAGACTAAACGGTTTTGATTTGGTGTGTTCTGGTTTCAATAAATAAATTTGCTGAAGCGGCTTTACCTTTTGAGCATCCCAGGCAAAAACCCAATTGGTGTCTGTGGGCAGGGCTAGAATGCCCTCGGATGATAAAACTTCACACGCTTCTTTTAAATGTTTTTCAGATGTGGGATTTTCATAAGTGTAAATGTGTTTGGCCATGATTTTAGTCTATCACAGCCTAAAATTAAAACCTTGCAGGACTCGGCATTCTAATAAGAGATAAAAATTCATTGCGTGTTTCAAGTTTTTGAAATGACCCTAGCATAGAACTTGTGACTGTATAAGAACTCTGCTTCTCTACTCCTCGCATCATCATACACAAATGATATGCCTCGACAACAACACCCACTCCATGCGGTTCAAGAAAAGAATGAATTGCTTGCGACACTTGATTTGTCAGTCGCTCTTGAACTTGAAAGCGTCGAGCAAAAGCATCGACTAATTTTGGAATTTTAGATAACCCTAAAAGTTTTCCTTTGGGAATATATCCCACATGACATTTACCATAAAAAGGTAAAAGATGGTGTTCGCATAAACTATAAATCTCAATATCTCGCACAATAACCATTTCTTCATATTTTTCATGAAAACATGCTTCACGAAGAATTTTTTCAATGTCTTGTTGATAGCCTGAAGTTAAATAACTCATGCTTTCGACAAAACGTTTAGGAGTACCCCTTAAACCTTCACGACTAGGGTCTTCTCCATAGGCTTTCAACATTTCTTTAACAATTTCTAGTTGGCGATTTTTTTCGACTTCATTCATAATAAAAACTTTTATATCCTTTAACTCTGTCTACGGCAAGTTTTAATCATGGCTAGAAAAAATAATTTTATAATCGTTTATGCAACTTTTCCATCTCTTAATCTGGCAAAAAAAATTGCCCACGCCGTCATTACAAAAAAATTGGCTTCCTGCGTCAATATTATCCCAAACTGCCAATCACTTTATTTGTGGAACAATAAAATTCAGACCGATAAAGAATTCATCGCATTTTTTAAAACTACAAAAAGAAAATTCGATCCGCTTGAAAAATATATTCAGGAAAACCATCCCTATGAAATACCATGCATTGTTGCATTGCCTATCATCAGTGGAAATAAAAAATACTTAGATTGGGTTGCTGATCGCGTTAAATAAAAAAGGCTTGAAGATTTTTCTTCAGGCCCCTTTCTGTTAAGCTGCAGGAAAATCTCATCCAAATACTCTCGCCTATTCTTAAACATCGTCATGAGCATC
>CAZFSQ010000512.1:0-1807 GCA_964521975.1 uncultured Oligoflexales bacterium
CATGATTTCCGTTACTAGAAGGTCGAGAATTTTTTTGTAGATTTTGAATCAGTGTTTCTAGTTCTTTGGTGGCTTTGAGGAGTCCGCGACTTTGTGTAGATTCTGTTAAAAGCTCTTCAGCCATTTTATTCATATCAATGCCCTCGTTTTCGGCCATTGCTTTGAGTTGATCATAGATTGTTGAAGATAAATTAAGTCTTAATTCCATTGTGTGTTTCCTTTTCTGATGTTTATTTCTTGAAAACTAATTTTTACGGATATTATGCAAAATTGCGTCGTAAAATAAATGAGGTAGATGCCTATTACTATCAAAATCCATCATCATGTCAAGTTTAAACTGATATGATCCTTTCTTAGCCTTTGAAAAATCTATTAAAATTCCTAAATCATCATCTTTTAAAGGTTGAAGCCAATGAGGTAATAAGGGTGGTACTGTAAAAGTTAAATCATGTTTTTCCAGAATAAAAGGTGGATAGGGCTGATCCAATCCTTCTGTGTCTACATCAACTTTCAATTGCATCTGTGTTTGAGGATTCTCAAACGTAACCACGTATGATTTTTGTGGAGATTCATTGAGGTTAGGTTTCACAGAAAATTTAGGGATATTGGATTGCAATTTAAATTCGTCGATGAGCTTAATGGAGTAGGCAATCCCGCTTGGGAAAGATAAATAATTCTGGGCATCGAATGGAAAATCAATGGATGTAGGAATTTGAAAGGAGCGACGATAAAAAACCAGTTCAGAAAATAAATGCAGTTTAAATACAGAGAGAAAACTCTGATACTTTACTCCTACGGCAATAATTGAACGGATGGGTCCTGTTTGCCAACACTCAACACTGGAATCAAAATCTTGCTCACTCATATTCATGTTAGGCATCCAAAAAGGTGTTGTGAAGTGAAAAAGCCAATTCGATTTTTTAATAAAAGGAAACCACTGGTCATTCTGTCTAAAAAAAACTTCGCCCAAAGTGACAGCTGATTTTTTATTAAAGGTATATTGATAATAACTGGTTGTAATTTGATTTTGTACAGCATCAAATGCGACATTATTTTCTTCTTGGCGAGGAAAATTTTTGTCAAATAATTTTAGTTTTTCTGAATCAGAAATGTTAAGTAAAACTATTTCACCCCAACTATTTTGATCTTGATGAAATTCAATTGTCCATATTTCTGCATTAAATGTTTTTTTTATTTTTTCAATTTCACTTTGAGGGAATTTTTTTCCTAGATCATCACTATAGAAAACCAACTCATCATTTTCGTCCCATAAACCATCATCTGAGTTTTTGGTAAATGGAATGCCTTGATCAAGGACATACTCATTTCGCAAATTTTTTTCGTCGATTTGAAACGCGATGGAATTTATTTTTTTATTTTTATGAGACAGTAAACGAAAATGGGTAAGGGGAGTTTTATTCCAATCAGACGCACCGCTTATGATTATTGGCAAACTCTCTAAAGAGAAAACATCATAACTTAAAATAAATAAAAAAAAATTAATAACGATTTTCAAGTTGAGAAATTTCTTTCGCAATATCATTCGTAATAACGTCATAACCAGATTTTGTGACTAAGACATCATCTTCAATACGAATGCCGATACCTTTATAGTCGAGGGCTTTTCCTTCTAACTTTTTATCATGAGGATTAAAATAAATTCCTGGTTCGACACTAAAATACATTCCCTCTTCTAATCGGATGTCTTCTCCTTTAGAAAACTTACTTCCTACATCATGAACATCCATACCAATCCAATGGCTTGTTCCGTGGGGAAAAAATTGCTGAAAATATTTTTTGGAAATAT
>CAZFSQ010000513.1:0-1777 GCA_964521975.1 uncultured Oligoflexales bacterium
ATTAATTAGGGGTGTAATTGGGGGTCATATTAGATATCATATTAGATTAATTTTTTGTTCTACGTGTAACTTTACTGGGGGGAGGCCAGCTGTGCTCAATTGAGCTTATATTCTTATGTGATGGAAGTTTTTGAGCTCCTTTGGTTTGTTGAAGAAAAATTTTCTGTGATTATAGCTTATCGAGAGTAGAGGGCCTTTTGGTCGTATTTTGCAAATATTTTCTCTTTTAAGGGTGTTGACTGCTTAGACTATATTTAGCTGTAATCATTTATAGCTCCACAGTCATAAATAGAGGGTGGTTTATTTTGAGTGAGCAATGCTGCGAAAATATCCAATACAATGACTTTATTTTTTGTGAGAAATCAACCTATTATATAAATATCGAGTGTTGGCTATTAATTTAATCTATTGATTTAATTGATAAATTTTAAGATAACAACGTCGGACACAAAAAACTGTTTTATTAATGAACAGACCAAGCCTTTATTTTCTCGTATTATTTTCGTCCGATCAGTCGGTTATTAAAAAATTTAAGTTGAGGGTTATATCATGGGCAGCAACAGGAGCAGCGAACAGCGGGTGGAAAGAGCAGTATTTGTGTTAAATAATTTTGATCAACAAAATTACCCTTTTGAGGAAATGAAATCTGCGATCGATCTTGGCAAGAAAGTTGATCTCGTTTATACAGTTCCCTATTTTCCGCCGGTGATGGGCGTGGTTACTGAATTTTTTAGAGTATTTGCCAACATTCAGTCTGAAGCCAAGATGACTTTGAATTTGGTCAATGGGATTTTAGGTTTGCCAGCATCGAGCCTTTATATTTTAAGTCCTGGTGAGACGCGACTTTTTCTTAAGAGTGTAGAGCGTTTGAATAATGGTGGAATTTTTTCTTCGCTGCGCACAAAGATCACTTCGGGAATCCTATCAAAGCTATCCTTGATGCGTTTTGCGTAGTTTATTATTTTTTTCCTACAACTAGGGATTAAAGAATGAAGCAAGCATTTTTAAAGCTCGGAGTTTATTGGGATATTTTCCTGTTGATCGGCATCAAGATTTTAATTTTGAGAAAATAGCTGCTCGTTTAGCATAGTTATGAGGCGGAAGAGTAGTGTTTTTATTAAACAGTTGTAGTAGGTTTTTCAAGCTATATTCGATATTGAAATTTTTTGATTTTCATCTGTTGTAAAAAATAACTTTAAATTTCCGACCGTTTGGTGTAATATCCAGAGCAGTTGTTGGGTGGATGCGTTAATGAGAAATCGTTTTAACGCTTGGGTCTTCCAATAATACTAATAACAATCGTGCTGTATTGACCTCAAGTTTTAAAACTGATGAAAGCATGATGAGCAGTTTTTTCATTCTTCTTTTTCCTCATTTCGCATTCAAAATATAGGGTTGTGGATTAACAGGTGCAAATTACCCAGTATGGTTCATACTAGGTAATTTTTGATTTGGATGTCTAAACCGGGTTTATGCAAAAAATATAAAACCTTGTCAGGTGTATCAATAAAATTTTTTTAGTTTTATTTTGTATTTAATGAGGAGTAAAGGAACTAGAGAACTCTATTTTCTTTACTTAAAAAAATTAGAGGGGTTGGGAGGATGATTGTCTGGTGAATTTCGACGGAGTTATTTCATCTTATAGGAGACTGTCTGATTCAATTGCTGAAAATGTCAATCAAATAAGAAAAAGGGCAGAAGATCATCTCGTTATCCATAGTGTTAACGTTTCTGACGCTTTCCACATCATGCATGCAACAAGGCAATTGATGACGCT
>CAZFSQ010000514.1:0-1774 GCA_964521975.1 uncultured Oligoflexales bacterium
TATTATTTTTTATCGCAGCACTCTACTGGGCACAGCTCGCTTCTGTCGATCCAACCCTTTGGGAACGATCGGGGAAGGAATATACAGAGTCTCTCAAAAAATACGCCCCCCAAGCATTTGAAAAAGCCAAAGAAAAAGAGTTAGAAGAAAATCCACAAGAAATTCCGAGTGAAAAAGAAAATCAATCGCATTGAAAATACTAGGCCGCTAAATCAATCTCAAAACCAGAATATTTTGCCACAGGACGAACTGCGAATTTTTTACCCCCTGATTTGAGATCTAAAAAACCCACTTCCGATAATAATTTAATATCTGTATAAACATTTTTAAAATCTCTCTCTAAAATCTTTGCTAGAAAATAAATTGATCTAGGTTTTTCTCGAATAATCGTCATTAAAAGTTCCATTCGTGTTGGGGTCAAAATTTTTCCTAAAGTTTCGACACTAGAAAAAATGAGCACTCCTTTTTTTGGCAAACTTTTTACTTTTCCTGTTAAAGCTTTTTTCCACTCATTTTTAATTTCGGCCAATGGTTGAATAATGATTTTGACTTTATTCATATATGGCTACAGTACCATATATAATCACTTTTTACAATCCACCCCTCTGGTGTCAATAATTGATGGTTGATAAATTCCATGTCATCCCCAATGAGCACCGAAGGTGCGAATGCCAGGGGATCTTTTCTATTTTCAAGATGCCTCTCCGCTCGCCGGCTCGCGGAATCAACTCCTCGCTTTGCGAGTCGTTGGGCATGACAAGTTGGTTGTCTATCAATCACTGATTGGATGAAATCCATTTCAAAATACACTCATCATCTTCCAGATTAACCGTCAACAAATCAAAAATAATTTTTTCATTCTCAATTCGAGGAATAATGGGTGGGATAGCTTCACTGGCTAATTTATTTTTTATCTCCTCCGCATTTTTAGTTGTAATAATCAAAACCGGTCGTTCTTTCATCGCATGAGGAGATGTTCCTCCACCGATAGGAATATTTTGATTCTCTATGACGGATGGAATTTTATACTTATTTAATGTCATCCTCAATTTTTCCAATCGCTGACTAAGATTTTCGAGATTTTGATCTAACATTTTTTGTGTCGGAATTTTTTGCGTATCTTGCATGATAAAAAACTTTAATGTTTCTTGCAGCAAAACCAAATTTAATTTATCAATTCTTAACACTCGTGCCAGAGGATGTTTTTTTATTTTTTCTAAAAGATTTTTTTTACCTAAAAGAATTCCTGCTTGCGGTCCCCCCAGCATTTTATCTCCACTCATCGTCACAAGATCGACCCCTTGATGAATGAGATTTAGAATATCCAGCTCATCATGAACCAAAAAATCTTGTTTGATATAACCCGATCCCGCATCAACAACAAAAGAAACATTTTTATTTTTTGCTAATGATACGAGAGAACTAATTGACGGTGATTCTGTATGACCTTCGATCGTATAATTACTTTGGTGAACTTTGAGCAAAACTGCATCTGAATATTCTTCTAACGCATTTTCATAATCGGATATTTTGGTGATATTAGTCGTACCAACTTCCACTAATTTGGCTTGGGCTGTTTTTAAAATATCAGGGATTCTAAATCCACCACCAATTTGCACCAGTTCTCCACGTGAAATGATGACTGGTTTTTTAAAAGCCAAGGCAGCCAATGCTAAATAAATTGCCCCCGCTCCATTATTCACTACATAAGAAGATTCTGTATTAAAAAAATATTTTAATAATTCACAAACAGTAACTCCCCTTTTTCCTCGAC
>CAZFSQ010000515.1:0-1773 GCA_964521975.1 uncultured Oligoflexales bacterium
TATAGTTAGTAATATGTTAACATTAAATTCTAATATTATTAGTAAAAAAAATTTCGAATACTCCCTCCCTAGCGGAGTAGAAGGGCATGCTATTTATATCAGCTTTTTTAGTCATCAAGAGTCTCGACCAGCCATAATACGAATTGACAATCTCGGTAATGGTGTTAGTAAAAACCACAATCAAGACCCTCAAAAAGACGGAACCTACTACTTTCCTAGGCGCATCCAATTTGATACGACACAGGAGTTATCTCATTATATAAAGGAATTAATACGTACAGAGCTAACAACGCCAGCAAAAAAAGCCAATATCGCCATCTATCCTGCTTCAAAAAACAAAAATGAACTGTTAGATGCAGAAAAAAAATACGCCAGCTCCTCTCGACAAAAAGCTCAAAATTGTGTCCTTTACAGCCATAATATTGGCCTTAAAATACGCCTAGGCAGTTCAGATGCCGAATGGTTTCTTCAGGAAGAAGAATTAGCATACCCCGCAAATAAAGTTCGAATAAGTCACAGCAAAAACCATTTTTCAGCACTTCTCCACTCTTATAAAACAGCGCGAACACTACCCACCTTGTTAAGAAAACAAATCCAAGAATTGTATAGCGAACATACAAAACTCGAACTCTTAATAAAAGAGGAAACACTCCCTAACCTGACAACCGAGATGCTGATCAGCAGATCCTTCAATCAAGTTGTTTTCATAAAAAAAGAAACAATGCCGCTTCGGGCATACAACGATAACGAAAAAGCAAACGAACAACCCCAAGAATCCGAGGAAAATAAACAACAAAAAAGAACGATAAAAAAAATAGCGCTTAAAGAACTGGATGAAAAAATACAAGCCGGCGCCGGCCCCATCATTGTTTCTGGAGATGCTGGCATGGGAAAAAGCACTCTGTGCGAATCTATTTTAGAAAAATGGCGAACCGGAGAAATTTTTAAAAACCAGACCCTCGTTGTACACGTACGCCTACGCGACCTGCATGCTTTTAAAGCAAGAGACCACACTGAATCAACACTAGCTTATTTTATCTTGGGTGCGAATAATCGACCCCAATGGCTTCGAGAGAAAATAGATGAGACTATCAACAGAGGCGATATTTTTTGGCTTCTAGATGGCAGAGATGAGCTTCCAAAATCTTTGCCAGACTCATTGAGAGAACTCATCAAAAACATATCTCAGAAAAAAAATACTCTCTCAACTTCCAGACCTCACGCTATTGAGACAGGACTTGTTGATGGATCTACTGTCCTAGACCTCTGCTCTTTTGAAACAACGGATATCGAGACCTATATTACCTCTTTTTTTCTGAACGCCCCCCAACAAGTAACTCCTCTGCTTAAATTCTTAAAAGAAAAACAAAGCCTATTGGAGGTTGCCAAAACCCCGATCCATCTCGAGTTACTATGCTGTATCTGGCACTTGGATAGCCAACAATTAAACTCTGTAACGACTGCCACAGAACTATATAGAAATATGATCTTGTGGCTCCTCAAACGATTTTATAAAAAAGACAACGATGGCATCACCACCCTTCCTGATGAAAAAAAATTACTACGTCGATTATCAACTGAAATAGACGCTTTAGAAGAACTTGCCTCTAACATGACCCAAGAGGGTCAAACCAGAAAAACTCAAGAAGAACTAAAAAGAGCGCTAAATGATGACAGTCTCTATAACGATATCATCACCATAGGCGTTCTCAGAACGACGGGAGACGAAATAGAATTTAACCATGCCAGCTTTCAAGAATTTTTTGCGGCACA
>CAZFSQ010000516.1:0-1771 GCA_964521975.1 uncultured Oligoflexales bacterium
GCCTTTCACATAGACGAGAGTATTCGCTGTTCCCAAATCAATAGCCAAATCGTTGGAGAACATACCTGCGACCCAATCGTAAATCATACTAAAATCTCCCCTTACTATTTTATAAAAATTTCTTTATTAATTTAACGAACTACTCAACATATTAGTAAACTATGCTTTTCATATTTGCACAAGACGAAATATATGTAATTCTATTCAGTGTAGACCGAATTATTTGGGAGGAAAATTTTGTGCTAAGTTGGAAAAATAAAAAGCTTGAGAATGTTAATTCAAAAAACGTGGTTAGAAATTCTGGTGTTTATTTAATTTTGGGGATGTCCTTACTGGCGATGACCTTTTTTGGCGTATGTAATCCCGATGGTGGGCGTTCCACTTTTAAAACAGCAGGGGCCGCCGGAAGCGTAGGTGGTGATGAAATTTCCAGCCGTGATTTTCAAAACGCTTATCAAGAAATGTATTCCAATATGTCCGCCCGCTACAAAGATCAATTTGATCCAGCGACATTGAAAATTGCTCAAACAGTTATTGATCGTCTTGTGGACCAATTGGTGGATTATCAAGTTGCTAAAGAGATGGGAGTCGTGGCCGGGGAAAATGAAGTTATTAAAGTCCTTATGGATGCTCAGCCATTTAAAGATGAAAGTGGAAAATTTTCAGAAACACTTTATACAGAGTTTAAGCGTCGCACCCGTTATACTGATGAAACGCTCTATGATGCAATTCGCAAAGATTTATCGCTACAAAATTTCCGAGAGGTTTTAAATAACAGTTTCTTTTTGTCAACCGAAGAGGCCAAGTTTAATTATAAAATTTCTGAGACAAAATTAAAATTGGAATATATCAAGATTGAAAATGATAAAATTCCTCTCAATATCTCTGGCGAGGAAATTTCCAAATTTTTAGCTGATGAAGCTAACAAGAAAAAAGTTGAAGAAAATTATAAACAGAACGATGCTGAATATAACCAACCCAAGAAAGTTAAAGCTCGTCATATTTTAATATCATTTAAAGATGCAAGAAATGCTGCTGCTGAAGCAGAAAAAAGAACGAAAGATGAGGCATTAAACTTAGCTAAATCTATTTTGAGTGAAGTCAAAAAAACAGGTGCAGATTTTATTAGAATTGCTTCTGAAAAAACGGATGAAGCCACAGGAAAAACCAAAGGCGGCGATCTCGGTTATTTTACTTATGAAACGATGGTTAAAGAGTTTTCTGAAGTAGCGTTTAAATTAAAAGCTGGAGAAATAAGCGATATCGTGGAATCGCCTTTTGGTTTTCACATTATTAAAGTGGAAGATATTCAATTGCCAAAAGTTCAAACGCTAGAAGTGGCTCAAAATGAAATTGCTCGCAAATTGCTTGAAAAGGAAAAACGCCCAACATTGGCTGAAGACCATGCAAAAAAAATTATCGAGGAGTTAAAACAAGCACAGGATATCCATTTGCTTTTAAAGAATTTTAATTTAGCTTGGAAAACTTCCGAAGCAATTGATTTGGAAACACGATACGTGGATGGGCTCGGTTCACAAAAAGAAATTCAAGATGCTTTATTGAATCTTTCTGAGATTAAAAAACTTTATGAAAGCCCTGTTAAACTTGGGAATGGTTTTGCGGTGATTCGTTTAAAAGAAATGACGAAAGCAGATCTCAATGCTTTTAATGAAGACAAACGAAAATCAGAATCAATGCAGCAACAATATTCCTATGCTTATTCTCTAATGTCGGCACTTCAAAAAAAGAAGAAAAAAGAATTAGAAGACAG
>CAZFSQ010000517.1:0-1767 GCA_964521975.1 uncultured Oligoflexales bacterium
CCCTTTGGACTTCTCCGCATATTCTTAGTATCCGAGAGAGGTTCTTTTTCTCATTAAATGATGGATCCGAGTCCCATGACGTAGACTATGAAGACCTCTTAACTTCAATTCAAGAAGGAAAAAGTTTAATCGAGCAGGACCTAAAGAATGTAAAAGTCTCTTTTTACGAATTTCTTTTTTTAGTTTTTTTAATTCTCTCAAAAAAAATTCAAAAATTAGATTACCTCCTCTTGGAAGTTGGATTAGGTGGTCGGCTTGATGCTGTAAATCACTTTGATGCAGATTGTACCTGTATTACTTCAATTTCAAGGGATCATCAAAGTCTATTGGGATCAAGATATGACCTAATCCTAGCTGAAAAAATAGCTGTAACGCGAAAAAATAAGCCTCTTTTTACAAATTTCAAATTAAATTACCTTAACGAATTGACAAGAGACTACACAAAAAAACATGAAGTTCAGTGGATCCCTATAAAGAATATTGAAAAGAATTCTAATTATTTTTTTGAAAATCAAAAATTAGCTTGGGAGATTTTTAGATACTTAGAGCCTCATTCCATGCAGGATTTTAAAAGATCCATCGAAAATCTTCATGCCTTTAAAGGCAGAAGAGAGGTAATGACTTTTCTAGGAAAGTCACTTATCTTTATAGGAGCGCACAATACTGATGGCATTCGCAGAATGATTCAAAATCTGGGGGAGCTGGGTTTTCAAAAATCATCGGAAGGGCAAGACTTCAATTCACAAAGTGTCTTGGTGAGTTTTTCACAAAGACCGGATGGTGAAGCTGTAGTGATGTTAAAATCCATGACTGATTATTTTGGGGATGGTGTAAAAATTGTGCTCACGAGTTTCGAGCATCCTAAGGCCATGAGCGAGGTGACCTTAAAAGATGCAGGTCAAAAAGTTAACAAAGGAATGTTAAATTTTGTTTCAGATTGGAAATCAGAACTTAAAGATTCAAAGTCACAAACGATACTTGTTTGTGGTTCGTATTACTTCATTGGTGAAGTTCAGCGTTTTATTCTTAGTTAGTTTTTTTAATTTCACAGATGTAATGGCCCGGGAAACTTTTGAGTTTGATCTTGGTCAGAAAATTAATGTGCTTTCTGATAAAGCCTATCGGCAGTCGACCAAGAACGAATTCGAAGCAGTGGGAAATGTCGTTATCTCACATTTAAAAAATACGATTTATGGTGAGAAGGCAAAAATAAATTTCACAAGTGGTGAAGTTGAAGTCATGGGAAACGTGCGATATATCGCCCCTGACCTCACGCTCTATGGAACAAAGCTTAAGTATAACTTCATTACTAAAAAAATTGATTTAGAAAATGCGAAAGTTCTCTCGGATAATTATTCGATCACCGGGAAAAGAATTCTCCAATCGAGTAACGATGTCATTTATGCTGAAGAAGCAGAATACACAACTTGTAAGGATTGCCCGGAGTCTTGGAGTGTCTTTGGGAAAAAAATCAAAATCACTTTAGGCAAGTACGTTCAACTCAATAATGCTTTCATAAAGATTAATGGTGTTATCGCCATGTATTTCCCTTATATCATTTTTCCAATTAAGCAGAAAAGAGAAACAGGCTTTATTTTTCCCAATTTAGGATTTAGTTCTTCAGAGGGCTTTAAATACCAACAACCCTTTTTTTGGGTCATTGATGATTACCGCGATATGACTCTAACTCCCTCAACTTTCGGAGACAGGGGACTGGGAGGACAATTCCAATATCGCCAAAACTTCAATGAAAAAAGTTGGCTTGAG
>CAZFSQ010000518.1:0-1762 GCA_964521975.1 uncultured Oligoflexales bacterium
AAACTCCATATTGTTCGCATCATATTCAGACCCATTTTTCTTATTGGGAGAAATTGATAGGAGAAGATAATCCTACTACTGAGGTAGATGACTCGATTAAAGATGAAACGAAAAAGATCCAGGGTAGTAGGTCAGTTTTTTTGCGTCAATTTCTTTTAAAAAATGATTGTCAGGCTAATTCTCGTTATGAATTAAACTTTAATTTGCGACCCGATGTATTTTTTTTACAAAAAGATGAGACGTCTCAAATAGCGAGAGAACATTCTACCAAAAGGGAGGATGCAATCAATCATGCTCCGAAGGTTTATTTTTTAGATACCTATGAACTCAATTATCTTTTTTCAGAGCAAGTGAAAATTAAATTTGGAATGTTTGAATCATTATTTATTTCATCGAATATAAATTTTTTTGAATTTAGTTTATATGATGAATTGCCACGTAAATCCCAGAGTCTCATATTGAGTCTTAAATCACCCAAAGCTCCCGAATCCGAAGTGGGTTTACCTGAGAGAAATTGGTTTTGGCATGTGGGGATTTATAGTGGAAATGATGATCTTGGGTTGGAGAGATATGAAGATTCTTATCCGGGAATTTTTACATCGTATAGTAAGAACTTTTACGATCAATTTTTAGCAGCTTTTATGAGCTATGAAAAATCTGAAAATATTGTCGGTCCCTATTATATTTCGCAGGTACAAGGACAGTATAAAAGACAAGATATTATTAAATTAAAAAAAATATTTTCCAGTGTGATGGGAAATTACAAGTTAAGAAAATGGGAAAAATCTATACAAGCGGATACGCTTGAAGGAAAATCTATTCAAGGTCAAGTTGCTTATGAAGTACAGGAACCTTTTTTGGTTTACAGCTCAGTTCATTATGGGATTGGAGCAAGTCACGAAAAACCGGATCAATCAAGCAGCCATGTTAAAGGAATTGTGCTTGAGGGAACGCAATTTAATTTGGGTGGCAAATATCATGCAGATTCTAATTTAATTTGGATGACGGAATTGTCTTATGAGACAAGAGAGGGAAGTGATGCTCTTTTGCGTCTGGGATTGGATTTGCAGCTTATATTTTAAAAAATCCAACAAGGTAAGTGAAGAATTTTTTTATGAATCCAAAAACATTCTTCATGGGTGGAAATCAGAATTCCTATTTTAGAAACCTTTTGGAAGTTATCAATAAAGTCTAACAAATTTTTATAATCATCTTGATTGGGTTTGCTCGTGAGTTTTATTTCAATAGGGAGCACTTCTTTGGGTGAAAGTTCTAATATTAAATCAACTTCTTTTTTTTCTTTCTCTCGCCAGTGAAATAAGTTTGATTTATTTCTTTGTGAACTTAAAAAGGCCCTCACAGCGTTACCGACATAGGTTTCAAATACACTTCCTAAGTTAGGGTAATTTTCTATTTGCTTAGAATGATTGTACCCAAGTAGGTTCAAAGTTAATCCTGAATCTATAAAAAATATTTTAGGGCGTTTTACTTCTCGTTTACTATTTTTAATATTCCAAGCAGGAAGTCGCCAAATTAAATAACTAGCTTCCAATATAGATAGCCAATCATTTAAGGTGCTCTGCGGCAGATTAATCTTCGTAGCTATTTCATTCAAGTTAAAGCATTGTCCAGAATATAATGCCAAGTGTCTTAGAAATAATTCAAAGCGAGCTAAATTTTTAATTTCTGCAAACTCCCGCACATCTTTGACAAGATATGTTTGAACATAATCACTGAGTCGCTGTGAAGCAACCTCGTCATT
>CAZFSQ010000519.1:0-1759 GCA_964521975.1 uncultured Oligoflexales bacterium
AATAATTTTAAAAGATATCGATTTGTTGGTCGAGGGAGGAAGTAAGATTGCTTTTGTTGGGCAAAATGGTCAAGGAAAATCAACTTTTATTAAAGCCATTGTAAATGAATTTAAATATGATGGGAATATAAAGCTGGGGCATAATGTTCAGTTGGGTTATTTTGCGCAAAATCAAGCTGAATATTTAGATGGCGAGATTACACTTTTGCAAACAATGGAAAATGCAGCGACTGATACGAACAGAATGAAAGTTCGCGACATGTTAGGTGCTTTTTTATTCAGAGGAGATGATGTTGAAAAAAAGGTAAAAGTGCTTTCTGGAGGAGAGCGTAACCGATTGGCATTATGTAAACTTTTGTTGCAGCCCATTAATGTACTTCTGATGGATGAGCCCACAAACCACCTTGATATTAAGTCTAAAAACGTTTTAAAAGCTGCTTTGCAAAAGTTTGGAGGTACATTGTTATTGGTTTCTCATGATCGTGATTTTTTGCAAGGGATGTCTAATATTGTTTATGAATTTAAAGACCAAAAAATAAAAGAGTATTTGGGAGATATTAACTTTTTCTTGGAACAACGCAATTTAGAAAACATGCGAGAAGTTGAGAAGAGAGATGTTGATAAGCAAGCTTCGACCAAAGATAATGCAAAGTCTAAAGCGTCCTATGAGGATCAAAAAAAGCATAAAGCTTTGCATAATAGGTTAAGTAAAATTGAAAGTCAAATTAAACAATTGGAGGTTGATATTCAGCATGATGATAAAATGTTGGCCTCTAATTATGATAAGCATATTGAAGATGCTAATTTTTTTATTGCTTATACAAAAAAGAAAGACGAACTAGATCAACTCTTATTGGATTGGGAAATTGTTCAAGAAGAAATTGATAATTTGTCGTAGACTGAGAATGCAGAAACACACTATTTTGTAGTATAGTTCAAGATTGGTTACCTATGGGTAACCTTTTTTTATGTAAAGTACGCAAGAAGTATTCACAATATTTCCATTTTTTGGATTCATTTCCAAAAACAAGATTTTTATTTTTTGTGATGTTACCAAATTCTTTTTATCAGAACATTAATATGAATGTATTTTATAGTGTTCATTTGTTTATTATAAATGATTTGTTTTTCTTCTACTATTGAATTCATTGGGCTTAAGGGGCTTTTCTTCTTTGTTTTTTCTATTCTTCACCTTTTCGTTAGAATAATCTTCTTCCAATAGTAGTCTTCCATTTTTTTCTTTGGTTTGTTTTTTGTCATATGCTAGTAGATCTAAAACATTGGATTTTACGTAAATGAATAAAGAAAAGTTAATTTCTTTATTTTTTACATTTTATTCAATTTTTATTAACAAGAAAATAAGTAACAACTTACTGATACTGTTGGTTTTACCGATAAAATATGCATTTTATCTTTTAAATAATGAAATCGCTTTTTTACAATATATGTATTTCATCGATTTTTATGTGCATTTCATCGACTTTTTATATAAAATACTTAATATTATTATGTTATGATTAAAATACTATTAATTTTGCCATTATTATTAATATTTTTTTGTAGTACTTGTTCTACGTATAAATACTTTTGGCCTGCGGATTTTACGCAATGTGTTTTATACAAGTTCAACTTTATTGAATATGTGCTAAAAATCCCAAAAAAACATCTTGGAATAAATTTGAATCGCTATTTTTTTATGATAAAAAACTCTACTCTTGATTATTTAAATACTATTTCTTTATTTAAAAAAGTATTTTTC
>CAZFSQ010000520.1:0-1740 GCA_964521975.1 uncultured Oligoflexales bacterium
CTGGTGATGAATTAAAATTTCTAAAACTCGTTTTTCTTTTTTACGAGAATGAACAATACAAGGGATATTATATTTTTTTCCAATCTCTAATAATTTCAAAAAAATGCGTTCTTGCTCAGGAGCAAAAGAATCACCCACCCAATAACCATCCAAACCACATTCGCCCACAGCGACTATTTTTTTTTCTTTAGCACATTGTTCAATAAATTGAATTTCTTCATCGGCATTAAATAAATGAGTATCTATCGGATAAATGCCCAATGCAGGTTTAATAATTTTATATTTCTCAGCAAGATGCAACACTTCACGATTGGATTTAAGATCGAGTCCATTCGTAACAATATCCGTAAAGCCAAGAGATTCTGCTTTTTTAATGATTGCGTCTAAATCATTTTGAAATTTTTCGTGGGTAAGATGAGTATGAATGTCAATCAATGACATAAACGAATCTATATAATTCGAGTGATGTTATTAAGGGAGTTTCTTAATAATTGATTGGTTGCGGAAAGGCGATCGGCTAGAACAGAAGCCAAATTGGTCATAAACTTAAATCCAAGTTTTGTTTCACTCTCAAAAAATTTCATGAGTATATCTTTATCCCACATCACCACTTCACATTTATCTTTTGAAATGACATTGGCACTTCGTTTGCTCTTACCCAATAAAATGAGTTCGCCAAAAACATCACCAGGCAAAAGCGTTGCAATGGTTTCCATATTTTTACTGTTATTATAGGAGACCGTAACCTCAACAATACCCGTTAACAAAACAAACACTTCTGTACCTAAAGAGTTTTCACGAATAAATGTATGATTTTCTTCGTAATGAAAATGTTTGCCAATAGAAATAATTTTTTGTAAATCTTGATCCGATACGTTCTGAAAAAAAATACTTTGTTTAATAAGTTCAACTAACGAATATTTAGAATCCTTGGTAGCCATAAAAATCCCCAATCATAAAAATGAAAGAAAATATAAAGTATTCGACCCTGTTTGAAAAATAAGATTTTTATTATAGACTTGAGGAGCGAAACTAATAGAACCATTGAGATCCAATTGCCATTTGAGTTCACCTCGATCTTTCGTCAGCTTTGAAATGCGACCCTGTGAACTGGTTGCAACTATAAAATCATCAACTAAGGACAAGTTCGCCACTGTTTTAAAAACAGTATTTCGCCAATTAACTTGTCCGGTATTCATATCCAAAGAATAGACGTCACCATTGATACAACCTAAATAAACTTTATCTTCCCTCGCAATAACACTCGATACTCCTGAAAATTTATTCTCCCAAACCTTAATGGGATCTTTAATATCAATAGAAAATGCAGCGACAACTCCATCATAACGCGACAGAATTAATCGTCCTCCAGCCTGCACCATCTCTGGCATAACATCATAAAACTTTGCCCCTGTTAATCCAGGATTCATCCGCCAGAGTTCTCGTCCAGATATTTTTTGTACTCCAATGATTTCTCCTTTAGAATTTCCAGCCACAATGATGTCATTAATTAAAACTGGTTTAGGACTCTTGCGAATAGAAAGCCCCTCTGGAAATCCTAAATCAAGCAGCCATACTTTGTCTCCTGTTTGCAAATCAATGTGATAAAGAACTTGTCCTGATGAAACAACAAAAATAGATTTCTCAATCATCAAGCCTTCAGAGTCCACATAAGAATCAAGATCTATATGCCATAACGTTTTCCCGTTATTTTGATCAATTTTTAAAAACTTCCCATTT
>CAZFSQ010000521.1:0-1733 GCA_964521975.1 uncultured Oligoflexales bacterium
GAAATATCCTGAGTTGCTTAAAGGTATCCGTGGTATTTCAGAAGAAACAACCACAGGGGTTCATCGTCTTTATCAGATGATGGAACGAGGAGAATTAAAAGTTCCTGCGATTAATGTCAATGATTCGGTAACAAAATCAAAGTTTGATAATTTGTATGGTTGTCGTGAATCGTTGGCTGATGGAATTAAACGAGCAACAGATATTATGGTTGCTGGCAAAGTTGTTGTCGTTGCTGGGTTTGGTGATGTTGGTAAAGGTTGTGCTCAGTCGATGCAGGGATTTGGAGCGAGAGTTTTAGTTACGGAGATTGATCCCATTTGTGCATTGCAAGCAGCGATGGAAGGTTTTGAAGTTACAACGATGGAAGAAGCCGCTTCAGTGGGCGATATTTTTGTGACGGCAACAGGTTGTTGTGATGTCATTACCGAACAGCATTTTATGAAAATGAAAGATGACGCGATTCTTTGTAACATCGGACATTTTGATTCTGAAATTAAAATTAAGTGGCTCGAAGATCAAAAAGATATTCGCGAAATGAATATCAAGCCACAAGTCGATAAATTTGTTTTTGCTGATGGTAGAAGTTTGATTATTTTAGCTCGTGGCCGTTTGGTGAATTTGGGATGTGCGACCGGTCATCCGAGTTTTGTGATGTCGAACTCATTTACCAATCAAACACTCGCACAAATTGCTCTTTGGACCGAGACCAATAAATATCCTCTGGGTGTGCATGTATTGCCAAAAAGTTTAGACGAAAAAGTGGCTCGCTTGCATTTGAAAAAATTAGGAGTGAAGTTGACAACGTTAACAGCTGTACAATCTGAATATCTTGGTGTTAAAGCGGAAGGTCCGTATAAACCTGATTGGTATAGGTATTAATTAAGATGATGAATTATCCGAATATTGATCCTGCGATTGTACGTATTGGTCCGTTTGATTTGGTGGGTTTTACACTAGGACCGCTGGAGCTTCGCTGGTATTCCCTTATGTATATTATTGGTTTAACCGTCGTATATTATTTTTTGCGTTATGGTTCTCGCAAAGGATCTTTGAAGATGAACTATGAGCAAATTGAAAATTTGATGGTCTATGGTTTAGTGGGAATGATTTTAGGAGCGAGACTGACGTATGTGTTTGTTTATAATTTTCCTCATTACTTAGAACATCCCAATGAAATACTGGCTGTGTGGAAAGGTGGATTATCTTTTCATGGAGCACTCATAGGAATTACCGCAGCGATTTATCTTTTCGCTAAAAAGTTTCATCTTAATTTTTTTAATATCACTGACCATGTTTGTGTTTCTGTGCCAGTTGGTTTGGGATTTGGTCGTATTGGAAATTTTATCAATGGTGAACTTTGGGGACGTGTGACGGATGCTCCGTGGGGAATGGTTTTTCCTGATGGTGGTGATTTACCGCGACATCCTTCACAGTTATATGAATCAATGCTTGAAGGTTGGTTGATGCTTATTGTGATGGCTTATTTATATCGCAAAAAAACATATCCTCCAGGATTTTTGTCGGGTGTTTTTTTAATTGGATATGGGTCAGTAAGATTTGTGATTGAGTTTTTTAGAGAACCCGATTCACAGCTGGGCACAGTTCTTGGGCCATTTTCTATGGGTCAGATTCTTTGTGCGATCATGTGGATGGCGGGTGGACTTATTTTAACTTGGGCAAAACAACAAGCGAGTGACAAAGCTCACTAAACAAAGAATCCGCGATGCGGTTT
>CAZFSQ010000522.1:0-1727 GCA_964521975.1 uncultured Oligoflexales bacterium
CACTACCCATTGTATCTATGACCTTCACCTGTAACCAACGAAGCTGTCCCTCAAGCGACCTAGTTAAAACATAAGGAGACTCTTCCCGCCAAATAAGGCCACGACTAGGAATGGAGACTACTTCTGAAATTGTTTGAATGGGAATTTTTAAATGGATAAAATCACTCACTGAAAAGTTTTTGGGCAGCTCTTTAAACTGGATGACAACATCCGTATCCATGCCATCATAACTATTTTTAAGATTGGCAATTTCTAAAGAAATTTTTAATTCCGTGCGATCCATTACGTTCATTGTTTGTGGATCTTTTTTTTCAACGATAACAACTTCTGATGGAGGTAACTGATTTTTAAATTGTGATGGGATGCTTATGACCACTTTATACGACGAGTGATCTTCAATAATTCCAAGCCGCGACCCATCAGGAATAAAATCACCCTCTTGAAAAGCAAATTGCGTTAGAACGCCACTCATACTCGCTCGTACAAGACTATCTTCCAGTCGTTCTTTCGCTTTTTCTAGGTCAGATTTTTTAACCAAAAAATTTGACTGGGCCAAATCAAGTTCTTGGTGAGTTGTTGCTCCATGCTGATATAAATTTTTAATCCGATTCAATTCAGCGGAAGCCAAACGAAAATTAGCGAGAGCACTTTGCAACCCCGCTTTATTTGATTTTTCATCAATCGCTGCGATAATTTTATTTTCCTCAACCTGCTCTCCAACTTTGACATAAATACGGTCCAATTTTCCACCGAGTTTAATCGTCAAAAATGCTTCTTTTCCAGCATGAATCTGACCTTGAGCCTCTGTATAAATAACAAAATCTTTTTTAGCTTCATGGACAATAGGAATCACTTCATAATTTTTTTGCCCAAAAAATTTCATGGCAGTAATGGCCACCACACACAACATAATTATAAAAAAAACAGTCCATTTGATTTTAGTTTTTATCACTGATAATTTCTCCCGAGGTCAGCGTTTTAATTTTAATCATAGCCATTAATTTTTCATAAATTGCTTCCGATAAATTTTTCTTAGAAATTAATTTTTTTGAAAGGCTATCCGTAATTTCCGTGATCTTGGATCTTCCTGAAAAATATAAGGTTCGTGCATTTTTAATTTTTTCTTCAGACAATTTTAAATTGAGTTCTTCTGATTCTATTCTGGTTTGAGCTATTTCATAATCGCGGTATGTTTTAACTAAATCCTCTAACAATTTCTCTCTCGTGGAAACTCGATCTTCGAGAGCGGTATTGATTCTGGCTTGTGCTGCATGTTTTTCGTAAAAACTTTTCAATCCTGAAAATATTGGAACATTAAAATTAAGCATTCCTCGATAGGTCATGGAATTGGGAGTTGCAAAATCAGTCCGTCGATTCGCCTCAGCTCCCACCGATAAGTCAAAGGTGACGGTTGGATAATATTTACTTAGTTCTTTATTTTCTTGATACTGAATTTTCTCTTGTGCTTTTTCAGTTGCTTTGAGAAGAGAATTTTCTTTTAAAGCTTTTTCATAAGAATCGTGCAATGGAATTACGGATTCTTGCTCTAAGCTAAAACGCATTTTATCAATAGAATCTGAGAAGTTAAATTTCTGGTCAAGATTCAAATCCGATATACGTATTAAGTGAAGCAACTTAATTTCATGATCTCTCTCTAACATTTGAATCGAGAGCTTTCGTGATTTGAGGGCAGCATCTATTTCTAATTTATCCTGAATTTTAGCTCC
>CAZFSQ010000523.1:0-1723 GCA_964521975.1 uncultured Oligoflexales bacterium
ATTTCTCCCAGCTTTCTTTCGGTGATAGTTCGATCAAGTCGATTTGCCTATCAGGCATCAGCAAATTAAAATCAAACATACCGGAATTTAAAACTAATCCATCCGCTGTTAACTTTGCTAAATCTTTTTCAGAACAATTTTCTAACAGTGATGGATATTGTGATCCATAACCTAAAAATGCTGATAACAAAGCATTCATGCCGTGAGCAAAATAAATAGATTTAAATTTCTTATCTGAAAATTCTTTCTGCAAGCGGTATTTTGAGTGAGCAATACCACATGCCATATCTTCCATAGGAGTGGGCAAGGTCACTTGCTGGCCATTTAATTTGCGATGATGGATGTTAACAATGATGTTTCCTTCTTGAAGCAGTTCTTGAAACCAAACATTCCATGAACAATGATCCGAGGAATTTATCTCGCTAAAAAAATAAATTATTTTTCCTTCGTCGTTTAAATTTTTTGGCTCGTAAATCTCATAAGTTTGTTCAAGAAAAAAACCATATCGTAAAATTTTACTGGGTTTCAATTTTTCGCAATGCTCATTCTTACTTGCATTGGCTATTAAAACATTTCCTTCAAATGACAATTCATTTTTTGTCTGCGATGGATGATGTGATTTGTTTCGCTCAAAAATTTTTGCAATAGATGGGGTGCTATTTTTTTTAAGTCCACACGCCATGGCGATCAAACCTAAGCAAACTCCCAATAGTAATGTAAAAAACTTTTTAACCACAAGATATCTCCTATGAATGAGGCTTTTTTTATGAGACCTCATAAATGCTTTTCGGAATTTTTAAAATTTTCTTTAATTTATTTTTGAGGTTGAAGGTTGAGATAATACAAAGCTTTCTTTTTAAGCTTATGAAAATACCAAAAGTAAAATAGCCAACCTATTGATAATAAGAGTGTAAATGCCGTAAAATAGAACTATCACTCATTTTAAAATTTAATTTTTTCATACCATCTAAGGTGGATGCGGTGGAGGGTTGGATGAACGGTATGTCCAAATTTCGCATGGGACAAAGGGTTCGGCACAAGCTTTTTGATTATCGTGGTGTTGTCCTGGATATCGACCCTACTTTTTCAGGGACGGATGAATGGTATGAAAATCTTTCTCCTGCTCAACCTGAAAAAAAACAACCTTGGTATCATGTTCTGGTTCATGACACGGATCACATTACGTATGTTCCTGAAAAAAATATTGATCTGGATCTTTCAGAAGAACCCTTCGTTCATCCAGCTTTGGATCAATTCTTTTTTCATTTGAGTGACGAAGTTTATATTTCTAAGCAGAATGCAAATTAAATTATTACCGTTTGATTTAAAAACCCCTCACCAAGTTCATGTTGAATTATTTTTTGATGGTTGGTTAACGATCAAGTATCAATTATCTTCAACTCAAGATCTCATCATTCCTGGAAAATCAAATTCGTCACAATTCAAAGATAAATTATATTTTCAGACATGTTTTTGGTATAAAGGCTAATTAAGTGGCGTTCCTTCAACTTTGTGCACTGCTACATTCACTTCGTTGAGTTTTTTGCCTCGCAGAAGGTCTCTGACTTAATTAAAAAAAGATTTTTGCACAGATTCGAGCGTGCAGATTCGTTTCTGACGTCTGATTCTAGGATGAGCTCCGTTTCTTTCCTCCACACATTTTTATTTAAGAACTGAGTTCAGGTGCTTTAATGAGTTTCAGAGACAGAGAAGTTGATTTAAC
>CAZFSQ010000524.1:0-1720 GCA_964521975.1 uncultured Oligoflexales bacterium
CTTCTTTCAGCAAAGCTTCTGCTTCTTCTTCAATCTGTGCTTGCGTTTTATTTTATTGATCCGCCTCTAATGCAAGACTATACGCGACATTTTCAACCGCTGACAAAACAGGAATTAAATTAAAATTTTGAAAAATAAAACCAATCGCTTCTCGTCGAATTTTTGTTAAATGAGCTTCTCCAGCCGTTGCAACACTTGTGCTCTCAAAAAAAATATCACCGAATGTTGGATTTTCTATCAGACCAAGAATGTTCAAGAGAGTGGATTTTCCACTACCTGATGGCCCCTTGAGTGCAATGAATTCTCCTTGATGTATCGACAGAGATACACCTCGCAATGCTGAAACAGTGACACTGCCAATTAAATAATCTTTGCGAACTTGATTTAACTTATAGAGAATTGGTGCTGATGCTGTCACACATTTCTCCCTAATGCTTCAACGATATTTATTTTTCCCATTTTAAATGCTGGGAAAATTCCTGACCCACCTGCGATGATAATGGTTAAAATAGAAGTGACCCAAACTCCATTCCACGGAATATCAAACTTAACAAGAAATGGAACACTCATGAGAGGTGGGGGGGGCATCGTAATTCCACTCGCTAGAGGCCATTTGATAACGAGTATGGCTAAAAGAATACCTAACATCGTACCAATAATGGCTTGAAAAATAGATTCAATAAAAATCATGAGCGTAATCTCCGTGCGAAATGTACCAATCGCTCGCAAGGTTCCAAACTCACCGATTCTTTCCATCAAACTAATCGTGAAGACATTCACAATACTTAAAAACGCAATGAGTAAAATAATCAGACGGAAAACTTTAAATTGTCCCTCAAGCCACCCCATCGTGTTGAAAAAAAACTCGGCAAGCTCTTGCCAATGTACCGCAAGAACACCAGGAAATTTTTGCAACATCGTTTCATTTAATTTAGGAATGAACTGCATCTCGTTATCATCTTTAAAACCAATTAAAATTTTTGGAGCACCCTGCGTCCCAAGTAATGACTCAACAACACGATGATGCATATAAAAAACACTTTTATCTAATTCAGTCACACCGCTCTTAAATGTTCCCACAACTTCAACGTCAATGGCATTGATCGACCCCTGAGCAGTATTCACAACCACCGTAATATTATCTCCTGGTTTAATCCCAATCTGCTCAGCTAATTTAAAACCAACGTAAATACTTTGATCCGAAGAATGAGCAAGCTCTTTTCCTTCATGAACTTGTGTGAGTGTCAAAAACTTAATTTCCTCTTCAGCATCAACCCCAATCCCCTTTCCGCCAAAAGAACGATCACCCGTTGAGAGTAAGGCAAAAAATTCTAAACGCGGAGAAGCAAATGCTAAAGGAGCGACATCCGCCTCAATCGCCTTGCGTATATCAGAAAAATTAGTGATCTGATTCGCAAAGGGATCATCGGATTCTTTTTGTCGTAAAGATGATGTCATGATTTGAAAATGACCATAATTGGCCGTAACCACATTCTTGCGAAATGTTTTTTTGACACCCTCAACAAACGATTGGAAAACAATTAGAGCTGCGGCTGCGGCAGCAATAGCTGTAAGACTAATAATCGTGCGACGCGGATTACGCCACAAATTTCTGAACGAAGTAATAAAAAGAAATTTTAATCGAATGAACATATTTAATTACATTAAATTGTATATGAAAAAATGTAAAGACTTTTTCGGGAAAGATTGTTCAGCTATT
>CAZFSQ010000525.1:0-1715 GCA_964521975.1 uncultured Oligoflexales bacterium
TTATCGAGCAACGGTTGAACCATTTCTTCGATTAGCGATTTAGAAAAATTGTAGATATCTCCATCTAGATATAAAACAACATCTTCTTTTGACTTCCAAAGCCCATCCAGCATTGATGTCCCTTTGCCGAGCATCGAACTAAAAAACACCTTAGCACCGGCCGATTTCGCGATTTCAAATGTATTATCCACAGAACCGTCATCTATAACGATGACTTCCGAAACCAATCGAGATGAAAGACAAAATTTAACTATTTCTGAAATCCGCTTTTCTTCATTTAAAGTTGGTATAATGACACTGACCACTTAGCCTCCTTTATCAATTGAAAATTTTTGGATGATTCGAACGAGTTCATTAGCAACACTTTGGTTCTGATCTCTAGGAGCGTACAAATAAATCCGATGTTCCCAAAATCCATTTGGAGGTCCATAAACGGAAAGTTTATTTTTCTTAATGTCATCGTAGACATACTGGACTGGCAAAAGACTGCACCCAAGGCCTTCGCGCACGGATTGAGTCAGACAAGCCATAACATTACTTTCCAAGAGAATATGATCTTTAAGCTCATTCATTTGGATGAGCTTTTCCATTTCGGCTCGAAGAATGTGGCCTTGGCTCGGAATCAATAACTTTTGCCCTAGTTTAGCAAAAAGGGATTTTAAATGACTGGTTTTGACAGGGCCCATTTCTACATTTTGGACGCTAGAAATGAGCTTTACAGGAAAAGAAAACTCATGAATAAGCTCTAAAGTCTTAATTTTTTTATGGGATAGATATAGCCTTTCAGACTTTGGTTTCTCAAGAACCGAACTATCAATATTAGACAGAGAATTTACTGAAAATGCGGCATGATGAAAAGAAGGGCTTTTTATAAGTTCAGCTGTTATCTTCGACAAAAACGGTCTCTCGATTTCCTCGCTGGCGAAAAGAGATATTTGTCCGGAGAACTCGCTTCGATGCTCTAGGAAGTCTTCAATTCCAATGATTGAATCAAAAACTGTTTTAGATTTCTGAAATAGAAGTTTACCTTCAGATGTAAGATCTAAATTTCGGCCATTTCTAAAAAATAGCGGAAAGCCAAGTTCATCTTCAAAAATTTTTATTTGCTGACTCACCGAAGGCTGACTTACGCGCAATGTTTCAGCTGCTTTTGTTACATTTTTATGTAATGCGCAGTAATAAAATGATCTTAAATGGTTTATATTTATCATTAGCTATACCTATGTCATGAGTTATAATATTAGTTTTACTTATATTTCAAAAATGGGCAATATATTCAGATTGTTATGCAGTGTCTCAGCGAAATTAAAAATAAAAAAATATTACTAATCGTGGCTCACCCCGATGATGAGACTTTATGGTTTTTTCAATCTATTCAGAAATTAAAAATAGAAAATGAAATTTTAGTATTCTGTTTAACTCATGCGGCTGTCTCAAAAAGAGGTAAAGAGTTGTCAAAAGTCGCCGAAAAAATTGGAATTAAAGTCGTCTTTGGTCACTGCGAAGATACCGGAATCGATCGTTTGCTAAAACCGAGCGATCTAAGACAAGCTTTCATAAAGGTTTTTTCAAAACATAAGATCGATTTAGCCATCTCACATCCTCCGCATGGCGGAGAAAAACCACACCCACATCACATTCAAATCTACAGAATGACGAAAGACTTTTGCGCTTTTTATTCCGTTAAGTTCGGCTTTTTTAGCGAACAAAAGCTG
>CAZFSQ010000526.1:0-1712 GCA_964521975.1 uncultured Oligoflexales bacterium
ATTGTTTTCCTTGTAAAGAAAGTCCACGAGCAAGAGGTCGATCTGAATTTTTATTAAAAGAAATCTGAGCATTCAAAATAGTTTTTCCCGTAGGAAACCATTCACTATTGAATGCAAAATAATTCCCTTCGATAAACGCTGGAGTTTTTATTCTTTTTCCATCTATATCGGTGAAATCTTTAACGACCTGATCTTGATTATTCTTTCTGAGCATTCCACCTAATTTCAAATAATCTTTGATCACCCAATACTCATGGGAAATACCTACCGCACTGATGGGATAATTTTCCATTTTTCCTAAACTCACCGATAAAGAACTCATATTGCGATACCCATAATTTTGAGCAAAACCCAAATCAAGTGAGTAAGAAGTTTTCTCTATTGCAGAAGAATAGTTAAGTCCAAGACTGAGTTGCGATAAATATTCATTGGCTTCAGAAAATAAATTAGTCTCCGCAACAGTCATCGTTGAAATCATTTTTTCAGTTACATCGGGTTCATGATATATCCCAACCATCGCTTTTTGGTTGATGGATAATACATTCGCTAAAAGAATTAAATTTACGACCCACATGTTGGACAGCTACTCCCAAGGCTCATGTTGGAATTACTCATCATAGATTTCTCTCTTAATCCGATAGGTGCGTTCAGGATTCTACTTGTCATGACATCCGACTTACCAGAGTCCATGGTTGCGTCGAGTAAATACATTTTATTTTTAATGGTCGTCTGACAAGAAGAAAATGAAATTAAAATAAAAAAAATAAGTTTCATTTCATCAACTCCATCATTTTTTTAAGGTCGCCAGATTTAATTTCTCCTGCATGTTCATAGACAACTTTTTTTTCAGGAGAAAGAATGACTAAAAAAGGAACTCCAGCATTTAAATATTTATCTAAAAAAAATTGTTTCTCATCAAATACTGCATTTTTTCTCATTCTACTAAGTTTTTTTTCATGATCATTCAATTTAAAAAAATTCTTAGCTTCTAAAATATTTTCATCAACACTCACAGGAATAATTTCGACTTCTTTATTTATTTTTTCTAAGGTAAACAAATTTTTTTTACACGCTTCACACCAAGATGCCCAAAAATCCAAAATGATAAATTCATCAGGAAAATCTTTTTGCGAATGATAAACTTTATCTGAGAATAAATTTTTTAATGAAAATTTCAGAGGAAAGGATTCTTTGGCATATGCCATATCCGTCATAAAAAGAATAAAGAGTATATATTTTATTGGCATAAACTTTCCACCTCCGTTGGATCACCGCCCACTTCTTGAGCTTGCACATCACCTTTGCGATCAATCACAAAGACAGTTGGTGTCCCTGGAAAATTTACAGAAAAAGCATTCGCAAGAGAATTTAAATTACTAACAGATCGAGTATTTGCTCCGACAAATTCTGATGATGGATATCTATTTTTCCAATAAGAAACATCTGAGTTAGGAATAATTGTAACTGATTTACATTTACCGCTTGTCATCATTTTTTGAAAATCGGAATCTTGTTCATGTTTATCGGCGAGGTCAATACAATAGCTGCAAAAATATTGTGACAAGTCTATGACGAGGTATTCATTATTTTCAAAATATTGGCTCATTTTTTCTGACTGACCTTGATAGTTTTTCAGAGATACATCTTGATTACTTGAAAAAGAAATCGACTCTATCGCAGGGGTCATTATGGGGGTAGAGGTTGGAGGTGAG
>CAZFSQ010000527.1:0-1708 GCA_964521975.1 uncultured Oligoflexales bacterium
GGGATTAACTGACAACGGCACATTACTCTGGCTTGGTGTTTTTTTGTTAGTGAGCGGATTAATAGCGAATATCTTATATACTCAAATTCGACAGGTTGCTCCCTAACTTATGTAAAATCAGTGCTAAAAGAGGAGAAATATTTATAAATTATTGAGACAATGCTTCTGTTCATGTAGGAAAAATATACGGAAATTCACCTAGGGAAGCATTGTCATGAGAGAGATTAGCATATTGCCGAAGTTTGTCACGCCTATTTTCAAGAGATTGCCGATTATGTTAAGGGATACTCATAAACGGTCGTTGATATGGTTTGTTTTTTTACTCGCGCTGGGTGTAGGAGATTATAAATTAACTCAAATGGCGGGAAAGGGTTCGGTGTACACAAAAGAATGGCGATTTAGGAGATGGTTATCGGCGGGTTATTGGAGTTTACGGTTGATTTTGAGTTGGCTAGTGGATGAAATTGTAAAAGATTTAGCCAAACCAGAGGATGGAACAATTTACTTGATTGGTGATGGAAGCAAGAAAGAAAAGCGGAGCAAGAAAAATCCCTTCATGCAAAAGGGAAAGATACGTCAAGGAGGAGCGTGGTTTTTCGGGATTCGCTTTTGTGTGCTGATGATGTCGTGGAATCACTTTAGGATTCCGGTTGATTTTGAGATTTTGTATCCTAAAGGAAATAAACGGTATCGAAATGAAAATGAATTATTTCGAGATATGCTCAAGCGATTTGAGACGCCCCGGTGGGCTAAACGAGTGGTCGTGTTATGTGATGCGGCTTATGCCTCAAGGGAAAATCTGAAATGGATTCAGAATAGAAATGAAGTGGATGAAAAAAAATGGGGTATTAACTGGTATTTTTGTTTTGGGATAGCAAAGACGGTCAGGTTGATGGATGGCGGGAGTGTAAAAGATTTGTGCAGGCATTTAAAAAAGGGGTTGTATCGGAAGACGTTTATTTCAAGGATGAATACGCGTCATCGAAACTGTTATTGGACATTCTCAAAAAAGGTTCAATTACGGGATGTGGGAGAAGTGACTATGGTGCTCAGTAAAAAGAGGCGTAACTATGGGCCTAAACATGTTAAAGTCATCATCACCAATCTGCCCAATCCTGGAGTGAAAACCGTGTTGAGCATTTACCAAAAACGATTTTTGATTGAGGTGTTATTTCGTGAATTAAAATCCGGTATGGGTCTAGGTAAGCCGCAAGTCACAAAACACGAAACACGTATAGAAAATTCTATCGGTTGTTCGTTTATCGCTTATTTATTCATCCTGAAATTGCAAAGCGAAGATATTCCAAACGATAAATCATGGAGCATCTTTGCATTACGAGAAAATTTCAGGCATCGGGTTTATCAATCACAAGCTATACACGATTATCAATTGTGGGAGGCAAAAAATGCCGCATAACAGAATATTAAATCATTTCATATCGACATAACCTGTCGAATTTGAGTATATAGTGACCGCATTTGAAATTGCGGTTTTTATAAGTTTAAAAAAAATCTATTTCTGTTGCGGTGTGGGGGTGTATTGAAGGCAAATAAAGCGCAGCGAGGCGGAGCCGAGCGAGCCATTGCCGGAAATACACCCCCACACCGCAACAGACGAATAGTGATCAAAAAACCCGCAATTTCAACTGCGAGACTATATATGTGAATCAAAAGTCGAAAGGTGATTTTCCCAGCCGAAAAAATCTAT
>CAZFSQ010000528.1:0-1702 GCA_964521975.1 uncultured Oligoflexales bacterium
CACTACTTTAACCGGACCAAAATAAAAGCCATTTCGAGGAAAATGGCTACCATAAAGTAGTTTGTGGATTTTTTATATTTTCTGTCTACAAAAGGTAGGGAAGATCAGGGACATGATCGGGAGTTTTCAGAATTAACCGAGGCAAACAAGGTTGCTTTGCTGGAATTTCTAAAACTATTGTAGATGCGGTTTTGCGCAGTTTCAGGATGCGACGTCGTTTGATGTTCCCTACGAAAATTGGACAGAAAAAATTGATTAGTTTTTTAGAAAAATAATATATCAGCCTTTTTTAATTATCCCAAAGGATGAGGCCAAGGATTTTTTCCTTGAATCGAATCTAGGCCCCAGCTTAATTTGGGCCAATGAGAATTAAAAGAATAAGCGACAGAGGGGAGCAGTTCTGTTCCGTGAAAAATAATTTCTGTTTGCACTTGATCGTAATGGCCTAGCTCAATAACTTCATCATTACAATTTTTTAAAAAAGCAAAAGCAGTTTTATTTTTTACCTGTGCATAAAACTTTGCTTGATCTATGGGTTTTGCTTTTTGCGGTAACTGAAAATTGGGATCACTAAAAAATTCATGCCGAAAGGTAAGAGTGATGTTGCGACTAAGAGAACGAATTAATTTTTGAAAATGTTGCGGCGAAATTTTTGGCCCAACAAAAGTGCTATCAATGTGAGAACCAAATTTTTCGTGATGAGATAAAATGCACAACACATTTCCAAGACTTTTTTCTTTGATACGATAAAAATGAACATCCCAATTTTTTGATTTGATATTCTTGAGCAAAAACCAATTTCTAATACCTTTGGGTTTAACTAATTTAAATCCTGATTGATCTTGCCAAGCTTTTAAAAACACAGAACGTTCAATCAGTTCTTCCTGTGATTTTCTTTTTGCCTCGCTCAAAGTTCTCCCCGCAGCAAAACCATTTGAGTTTTGAATTTTATTTCTTGTCTTTCCAATTAATTTTAGCTGTAACCATTCCCATGACTCTGCAAAAGCTTGCCGCATAGCATGGTGCATCAAAAAATAATCACCATAACCTGTGGCAGTTTCTCCCAAACCACCTAATTCACATGTCACAAAATAATTTGCGGCATTTGAATATATTTTTGAAAATTTAAATTCTATGGGATGTTCTTGATCAGAGTTTGGGTCTTTGAATAAAATCTGACTCTGTTTAAAAAAATTAAATTTAGGTTTCCAGACAATTTCTTTTTCCACGATAGCTTTCATTTCCATCGAACGTTGTAGAATCTTAATTGCATATCAAATTCATTGATGTTTATCATTTCAATTCGATTGCTTGTAAAAAAATGTATGGGTTGAATATATAAAGGAATTGCAATGTGTCTATTTAATACAGCTCGATGAATTTCTTTTGTTATATGAATTCTATTTTCAGAGTCATTGTTGGATAAAGAGGCAAGAGCTTCATCAAATTCTTTTTTTATTTCAATCTTAAAACCATAGAGAGAATCAGCACCTTCAGAGAATAAAAAATTCCATGAACCAAATGCATCTTTTTGATTACCAACAAATGAACTTTGTTTTAGATCATAAACGTTTTCTTTTTCCTTGGGGATTTCATTTCCATATTCAAATATAACCGTCAAACCAAATTTTGATACTTTACTTTTAATAAAATGCTCCATGTCTTCTGCTTCTTTAAAATATGGATAAAAAAATAGTCTCAG
>CAZFSQ010000529.1:0-1698 GCA_964521975.1 uncultured Oligoflexales bacterium
CGCCTCCTACCATCATATGAGCATCTTCTTTGCTCTCATAAACAGCTCCATCAGCACCCCATATCGAACCTACTAAAATAAATGAACTTGCAATAATTAACGTTTTTAAAATCTTTTTCATAAATTCATTTCCTCCATGAAATTTTTTACAATTTACATACCACTCAAAAATAACTTTACAATTTTTTTCCTTTTAACCTCCTTGTCAAAAACGTTATTAGATTGATAAAATCATTTATAGTTAAATTATAAGATGACTATAAAAATAATAGCAAGAAGTTTTTTATAAATATTATATTAAATTTTTTTTATTGTCTTCCATCCACTCTCTGTCAAAGAGCGTCCGCGAGGAGTTCTCGCGATCAATCCTTTATAAACTAAAAACGGTTCATAAATTTCTTCAATCGTAGATGACTCTTCACTAAGAGTCGCCGCTAAAGCTTCAATACCAACAGGTCCACCTTTATATTGGTGTGCAATGGCATTCAAAATAGCAAAATCCATACGATCTAATCCCATTGCATCTATTCCCAAATTTAATAATGCATTTTCTAAAACTGATCGCGAAATTTCTTGACTCATCAAAGCATCAGAAAAATCTCTTGCTCTTCTTAAAAGACGATTGGCAATTCTGGGAGTTCCTCGTGAGCGTTGGGCCAACTGCAAAATGGCATCTTCCGATATTTTAATATTCCAAATTCTTGCACTACGAAGCAAAATTTTTTCTAAAGCTTCGGATTCATAATATTCCATCCGCTCTTGAATGCCAAAGCGTGTAATTAGTGGCCTAGAAAGTTGTGCTGCTTTGGTGGTTGCCCCTGCAAGAGTAAAAGGAACAATCGGCATCGAGACTGTCCTAGCAGATGTTCCTTGCCCTATCAAAATATCAATCCGAAAATCTTCCATCGCTGTGTATAAAAGTTCTTCTACTTGAATTGGGATACGATGAATCTCATCAATGAATAGCAGCGTATTTTTTTCTAACCCAGCTAAGATTCCCGCCAAATCTCCAGGCTTTGTAAGTGCTGGGCCAATAGTGTGTTGGAACGGTACTTCTAATTCATGGGCAATGATTTGAGCAAGTGTTGTTTTTCCCAGCCCTGGAGGACCATGTAGCAAAACATGATCTAAAACCTCACCACGATTTTTCGCTGCCTGAACATAGATCGAAAGATTTTTTTTAATATGTTCTTGTCCAGGAAATTCATCAAATGTTTTGGGGCGAATAGGATTGGAAAATGTTCCTTCATGATCTTTTTCATGAGACTGAGGTGAAAGAGAACGTTCAATAATATAGTTTTCAACTTGAGATAATTCCTCTGTCATTTTTGATTCTGTCCTGTCAATTCAATCAATGCCTGACGAACAAAATTAGAAATTTCCCATGATGCATTATTTCTCAATAATTTTTGCACCACAGGAAAAATTTGTTTTTCTTTATAACCCAAACTTAAAAGAGCTTGCTTTACTTCTTCGATTTGAAAATCAATCCCACTCTGATTTTTTGTTTCACCACCCGCTCTTTTAATATTTTCATCGCTTAAACTATTTTCTCCCTGGGAAATACTTCCCAGGGCTAAGTAAGACAGTTTTTCAATTTTTGGTTTCAAGGCTACAAGTATTCTTTCTGCACTGGTTGAACCAATTCCAGGAACAACCGTCAAACCATGAATGTCCTCTGAAATTACAATTGTCTTC
>CAZFSQ010000530.1:0-1692 GCA_964521975.1 uncultured Oligoflexales bacterium
AGTGCAATTCTTGATGAAGATGTTAGAGTCTTCTCGGTAGAAAAGAAAGACCTCGCCTTCAGGTCTGATGATACCAGCATCCTTTCAATTTGAATGATTATTATTACCGCAACTTACTACAATAGATAATGCAAAAAAGGTGAAAAATACTTTTGTAAATTTCATAATAAGACCCTCCTTAATCAAATGTGTTTAAAACTAACTCGCAATTCGTGTAAGTTTTTTATGTTTTTTGTTTTTATTGGCGTAAGCAGAGTTTGATTTAGCTTCAGGAGTATTAATCGCAAATTCAATTTCAGAGGCACGTTCGATGAGAACTTCTCGAAGATCATCATAACAAGAATCACAAATAGCCTCATCAATCGCAGTCTTTCTGATCTCATCCCACATGACTAAGATAGCTAAGGCTTGTTGGCTAAAATCACGGCGACGAATTTTGGTAGAATCATCTAGGCAATTTGCACAAGATGCTCCAGGAATTATTTTAGTTACTTTATTTTCGTGTTTATGTTTGGGTGGCGTGGTCTTGGAATGTGATTTAGAAGTTAACTTCGCTTTTTCTGTAATTTTTTTGACAAGACCCTTCATTTGATGTCTCCCCTCCTGAAGAATTTTAGACATTAATTTTTTAATTAGCTCAGGTATTATTTTCCATGAATTGGCCAGGAAGTCAATACTTTTACCAAAAAAATCTGGCTGTTGTAGCTAAAAAATTTACATGCTAAATTATTTGTAAATTAACTTTTTTTTTCTAAAGGAGATGAAAATGAAAAAGAAATCACTGGGAACGATTGCTGGAGCTGCACTTGCTGGTTTATTGACGCAAACAAGTTTGGCTAACATGGAAGTTAAAGTAACCGATGGCCATGCATGTCAAAACAATGCTTGTGCAGGAAAATCTTCTTGCATGGGTTTTGGTAATGATTCATGCGGTGGTAAAAATGGCTGTGCAGGTAAAGGTTGGTTGAACGAGACTTCTAAAGAATCTTGTGAAGCTAAAGCAAAAGATAAAGCAGGTAAAGAAGTTGCTAAAGGAAAATGGGTGAAAGCACCTGCTAAGAAAGAAGAACATAAAAAGTAATGATTCATTCTTCGGTGGGGTTGGGTTTACGCCCAACCCATTACGCTCAAATTCTAGCTTACCAAAAATCTCACTCTGAAAATAAAATTCCTTGGTTTGAAATTATCTCTGAAAATTTTATGGGTGTCGGAGGAAAGCCGCGTTATTGGCTCGATCAAATTCGGAGAGATGTGCCTCTGGCGATGCATGGAGTTAGTTTATCTTTGGGATCTGAAACACGCCCAGAGGATGGCTATTTTAAAAAATTAAAACAACTTGTTGATGAAATAGAACCGATGATCGTATCGGATCATTTGTGTTGGACAAGGAATGGGGGCGTCAATAGTTTTGATTTATTACCCGTACCGTTAACAAAAAAATATTTTTCGATCGTTCGAGATAATATTTTAGCGGTGCAAAATATTCTTAAACGAACGATCTTAATTGAAAACCCGTCGCAATATGTTTTGTTTTCTGAGAGCGATTTTTCAGAGCCTGATTTTTTTAATCAACTGCATTTAGAGACGGGTTGTTTTATGCTGCTCGATATCAATAATTGTATTGTGAATCAAAAAAATTTAAATATCGACGCAAAAAAATATATTCAAGATTTAAATATTACGATGGTTAAA
>CAZFSQ010000531.1:0-1680 GCA_964521975.1 uncultured Oligoflexales bacterium
GTGGGTTAAAAAACTTCGGCAAGTAAAATTTCAGCAAGCCTCGCAGAAAATGGGATCAAAATTATTTGATTTATACTTACAGTTTTTAACAGAATGGAACCAGCCGGATGTTGTTGAAAATATGGAACCCAGTAAATATATGCATCCATCGCCGTTTGATGCTGGAGTTTTATTTTTCTTATTAGTTGACCATGCCATGACAAAACTTCCTTGGGAAAGAACAATTAAAAATTTAAGATCTGTTCTTTTATATACTACTCAGGCGAATGAAATTGCTCAGAGACCTGAAGTGCAAGAATTTTTATTTTCGGAAAAAGATTCTTTATTGAGACCTTTGAATTTAGATCATATTTATCAAATTTTAGCTGCGACAGATGCTTATCCCATCATCCAAGACGAGCACGTTAAAAACTGGATGAATCATTTTCCTACAGCATGTGAATCTATGTTTTGGAAACCACCTTTCTACTCATCTAAGAGAGGAGAATAAGTTTCATGAAATTTTTTAAATATGTTTTGTTATTACTATTAAATTTTAATTTATATGCTGCTGATCACGAAGACCATACTGCTTGTGAATATAGTTTTGTTCATCAGCACCCCAAAAATAATGTTGTGGTCAGTAGTGGGCGTGATCATGAAAATATTAAACAACTGGATCAAGACGTAGAGACATTATTTGGTGATCAAGGCGTTGCACAAAATCTAGGTATATCGACTCCTCCTCATATTGTGGAGTTTATTCCAGCGGGTCAATTGACATTACTTGCTGCTGTGGGAGTTCACCCAGCACCCCATTATTATCCTGGTTTTGAAATGATAACAAAATATAAACAATCACTTGGTATCTATGAGTTCGTGCATCGAGGATGCCCCGCTTGTCGATCGTTTTATAAAGATGATACCAATTTAGCACAACAACGTTCTATTCTGATGCATGTTGCAGGTCATAACGATTTTTATTCCCACTCAGCAAGATTTAAAGCCTCGAATATGGACCCGATTAAAGAATCATTATTTATGTATCATTTTATGATGGAGCTTTATAATCAAGAAGATCCAAATGAAGTGAGGCTTTGGTATCAATATCTATTAAGTTTAGATCAGGCCCAAGATTTTGCTCGCGGTGTTGTCGAGACACCTGAGGAGGTTAGAAGTTTTCTTGAAAAACAAAAAATAATTTCTAAAACTAAAATTCATTCTGATGATCGAAAAATTATTTTACCGTTTGAAAGTAATTCACCCAATATTTTGCAACATCTAACAGCAAGTGTATCGGGTGATTTGCCACAATGGAAAAAAGATATGCTTTACCACTATGAAAGAATGAATAGAAATTCTGTCGCAGCGGTTTCAACCAAAATTATGAATGAAGGTTGGGCCACTTATATGATGTATCTATTACCCAAATACACTCCTTGGGATGATAATTATCATCATATGGAATATGCAAGGCTCATTCGCGGTGTTGCTGATGTCGAAAAAATTTCTAATCCTTATTTTCTTGGGCGTGAGGCTTGGTTTCGTTTGCGAGAAAGATTTAATCAAGTACCTGAAAATAAAAATTTACCTATTTTAGAGCAAGATCGAAAATTTATTGCTTATGCACATACTCTTATCGAAACCATGACAGATTATGATTTTCTGTTATTGGCTCTCGATGAAGAATGGGTACAAAAG
>CAZFSQ010000532.1:0-1679 GCA_964521975.1 uncultured Oligoflexales bacterium
AAACAGGGTGATATTCTTTTCGTCCCTCTTCGGATTTTTTTTCATAGAAAAAAGAAATTTGCTGTTTTTCTTGAATTAATTCTTTTAATTTTTCAAATACCGCCTTATGTTCAACGATATTCACAAAATCATGATTTTTGACCTGAATTACATTGTTACTTTTTAATAATCCACGCATCTGTTGTGCCGATAAATCAGGAAACACCCCTTCCACCCCTGCCAATTCAGCAAACTGTTGCAAATGTTCAATAGAATACTGATCAAAATTAACCCCCTTCGCTAATTCAAATTTAGATTTAATATGCTTACCAGCAGCGTCTAATTTTGGCGTAATGATGCTACTAAATAAATCAATATCACGGCGTACGGTTTTACTACTCACGCCAAATTCTGCTGCCAGCTCTGCTATATCTAAATTTCCACCATGATTGAGGCGGCAAAACATCTGAAATAAGCGTTCAACAGGTGCCGTGCCACGACCTACTTTTTTTTCTGCGGTACTCATGATTTTTACTCCTATATAAAGACAAAAGTATTTATTTTACCGCCACACTTGGACAGCTAATGTCCCGATTTGTAATATTATTTTAATATTTCAGTATTTTTTTAAATACCGAGAAATATGCAAAAATAAACTAGCAATCCATTTTTTAGTTGCTATAGTAGCAGTACATCTTGGTAATTATCAACCAAATAGATAGGCAAATAAATATGCACAAAAATAATTTGCATAGTAAAAAATTTGACTTATGCTTTCTGGCGGTGGTGGTAAAGGTGCCTATCAAATTGGCGTATGGAAAGCGATGAGAAAGTTTGGATTAGATCAGTGTATTATGGCAATGTCGTCATAGATCTTTCTGGGTTTTTCATGGTATCTGTAATGGAATAGTGTAATTGCTAATCTTTAAAGTCCATTTGGATTAAACCACAAAAATATACAATACAAGTTCACTTTAGGAGGAATAAATGCAAAAAATATATTCAGATTTATTAAATGAAATCAATGCCTTTAAGATTGTAGATCGAAAACCAAAGGTGGCAGTTTGTGGGTTAGTGAATGCGGGGAAAAGTTATTTGTTGAACATGCTAACCCAGCATACGGGAGAAGAATTTTTTAAAACTAATGACACTAGAGAAACGGCTGAAGTAAAGCCACTTGAGATCGATGATTGTATTTTTCTTGATACACCAGGATTAGATGCGAGCGAGGCGGATGATAAAACGGCAATAAAAGGGGCTTTTCAGGCAGATGTGTATTTATTTGTGCATCAACCTCAAGGAGAGCTGGAGCCAATCGAGCTTAACTTTCTAAAAAATCTTGTTGAGCATCTTCGCGAGAATGCAAACAAACACATTATCATGGTTTTTAGTAAAGCCGATAAAGACAGCACTGAGAACATTGAAAAAATTAAATTAAAATCGTTATCACAAATCAAGGATCATCTGGGATTTGAGCCTAAAAGTTTTAATGTTTCTGGGAAATTGTATCTAGCTGGTGTAAAAAACCAACAAAGTATCATGATTGATAAAAGCCACATCACCGAATTAGCTGAGCATTTGCAAGGTTTGGTGTGTAAGTTTAATACAAAAAAGGCACAACAAACGAAATACTTAAACACAATCCCTCTCTATTTGAAAGAGTTAGAGATAAAAAGGAATGAGTTGGATCAAAAAATAAA
>CAZFSQ010000533.1:0-1673 GCA_964521975.1 uncultured Oligoflexales bacterium
CTAACAAAAAATGACGAAATAATAAATTTTAAAAAATAATCATACGATAAAAAAAATATTAAATCGCACACGCACTCATATGTTTTTTTTTTGTATTTGATATATAAGTAATATCCAACCTTATAAAAATTAATAGAACTATATTTTTATAGTTGTAATTTACATATGCATATTTAATTATATTATTCGTCATCAACATAAAAAATAGTAAGTCTCTTCCAAAATAGGATTTACAATATTAGTTTGGGAGTATGCACAGTTTTAGTTAAATAGACGATTATTGTATAAGGCTGCTAAATACTAACATTCTGAATTTGACATAATATAAATTATGCGAAATTATAGGTTTATTTTGGAATTCGGATGAGAAGCGTTTTTCATTGGAAATCCTCTCAGAATCCTAGATTGAGTCTGGTTTATTCAAGGTATATTGCGGTTGAATTTTAATGGGTTGAACTTTACTGTTTTTTACGGTCAAACCTAAATCACCAATTCTAGGAATAATTATGAACAAGTTTTCCTCATCTATGATTTGTGCGGCGATTGGTTTATTAGTCAGCACGGTCTCTTCACCATCAATCGCTGCAGATACGCCAACGATGATTACGCAAGCATCTCCAGTAAGTGTTGTTCAACCACCAGCGCGTGCTGCCGATGTGCAATCGATTGATAGCATCATTGCTGCGCTTTACGACGTTATTTCTGGAGGTATTGGCGAACAGAGAAATTGGAACCGTATGCGTTCGCTGTTCATTCCTGAGGCTCGCATCATGGCGATCTTCCCTAAAAAAGACAGCAAAGATCTCGGCTTGCGCATTTTGAGCATCAGCGACTACATTGCGAATTCTGGCCCTCGTTTGATCGAAGTTGGATTTCGTGAAAAAGAATTGGCGCGCAAGACTGAACAATGGGGAGAATTAGCCCAAGTATTTACAAGCTATGAAACGATCGAAGAAAAAGACAATGTAACTCGTCGCGGCATTAATAGCGTGCAGCTGATGCATGACGGTACTCGTTGGTGGATTATTTCTTTATTATTTGAAGCAGAAAGACCGCAATTACAGCTACCTGATGGTCTGAATAAGCCAGTTAAATAGGCCAGCTACGACGTAAAACTTGGCATAAAAAAAGCGAGAATATTCTCGCTTTTTTGTTTTAAAACATGAACTTAATGATTTTTCTTAATGTGCTTTATTCGATTGAATCAGCGGGCTTATTTTCATCGTCATTTGGAGTTGATTCAGATGTGTCTGTGGATGTGTCACCCGACTGCCGTTCAGCTCGCGTTTTCAGCTTTTCTTCTTTTTTCCGTTTTTTCGCCAATTCTTTTTGACGTTTTTCGTACCCGTAATTTGGTGTAGCCACAGTTATCCTTTAGTTTTGAGCACTGTAACACAGCGCCCTTGAATACACGAATGGTGTCTCCTTATTGACGCATTTTTAGGGCTAGATTTAGTGAAAATAAGAAAGTTTTTTCTAAAAGCAAGTTTTTATATTGAATGATTCATTTTTCTCATTTAGTATCCATAAATCAAGAAAAGCAAGAAAGGACAGATAATGGATGCCACTCCAGCTGCAACCGGCGCGCAAGACGATAATCCTGAGCTCATGTATAAGGGGCTTGGTCATGTAGTGCGTGCACTGCATGATGCCTTAACTTGGGTGGGTGCGGA
>CAZFSQ010000534.1:0-1668 GCA_964521975.1 uncultured Oligoflexales bacterium
TGTATAGATATTGGCAAGAAGGTAAGAGCTATCCAAGAGGTCATTGGGTTACAAAAAACAAAGTTTCTGATCCTAAAAAAATATTGGCACTTAAATTGGATGGACCGTTTAGTGAAAAGGAATGGATCATACCCAAAGGTACGGAAGTGTTAGAGGGTTTTGTCGCTCCAAATTATGGTCAGGCTGGAGGCGGTCATCAATTTTATATTTTAGATGAGGATATCTTAAAATGAGAGAGAAAATTTTAAAGTTAGCTCTTGCTTTAAAGGAAAAATTAGAAAAAAGATATAGTGGGAATTTGTTAGAAACGGATTATTTATATATAGAGGTAAAGGATATTATCAAACATATTAATGATTTTGATTATATCATGAGAAAGACCGATATTGGACATTATTCTGTTCAAGTTTTTGATTCTGGATTACCAGAAGATGATGAACTACGTTCGGCAGGTTGTGAATTATCATTTTGGCTTAAACGTCTTCGTATCAATGAAGTCCTAAAAGCGAGCAAAGATATCGTGAATTAAATTATGGCTTGATTTTAACCTGTAAAAAATCTATTTTACGTATCCCTTTATGATTTTTTATTTTTAAAAGTGAGGTTAAAATCCAATGAAATTAAGTCAAATGCTAAAACTTTTTTTTGTTATTTGTTTTGTGTCTGGATGCGGAAGACAAAATGTTTCACAGGTGGAGGAGATGATTCCGTGTGAAAATGCTTTTGGGTCAGATGATTGCAATAGAACAGATTTACAGAGAAGGAATAGATTTGAGTTTTATTATAAAGAGACATATTTAGAGAATATTGGTGCTAATGTATCAAGAGGAAAATATTTTGATAAATCAGTTGTTTTAAATGCTCGCGAAAAAAATGAAAAAAATATTTTAGCATTTGAATTTAATAATCCTGAAAAATTTGAATTGATTGTTGAAGTGCCATTAAAATACGTTACGTATGAATATCAAATCGGAGATAAAGATGTAAGTTTCCAAGAAACAGTTATTGCACAGCTAACACTAGGAATACCGCAAGAGGTAGATTACGTCGAGCACCTGCCAAGTCGGTTTAAAGTGACGGATACGAGAGAAGAAAAAGTAATTGATTTGAAATCTTTATCAGATAAAGAAAATGAGTTTATCAATTTTCATTCTTATCCCAAGGATCATTTTAAATCAGGATCAAAAATATCGTGGACCAAAAGAGAGACGGAAAAAAAATTGGTGCTGAAAACAATCTTGGATGAGATGCCACCAGAAAAAACGCATAAAATCAGAGTGGATGTTCAAGTTAAAGGTCATGGCTCGATTCGAGTAAAGCCATTTAAAATCATTTTGCAACAGTTGTAATTAAAAGAAGATGACTGTATCTACCTAGCGTAAAAATTATTTTTCTACCAACCTAAACGCATGTGTCATTCGATCTATTTCAGATCGTGACAGTTTGATTTTCTTTGCTTCATTTCTCCATTTTGCTATTTCATTTTTGATTTTGCTTATAATTTTTTTTGCCGTTTTTAGTTCCAGCCGAAAATTTTTAGCAACGCTTAACACTAAATCCAAATTTTGTTCGTTGTCATGATCTGAAATATTTAAACTTAAACCGCTCCCATATGGATTAGGATTGATGTCATACGCGGGTGATAATCTCCACCCTCTCTCTGATAAT
>CAZFSQ010000535.1:0-1665 GCA_964521975.1 uncultured Oligoflexales bacterium
TCATGTAGATTGACCGCCAAAATGAAAACTTTTAATTCCTTGTTGTTGATAAAATATATAACTCTCCATGTTAAGTTTAATCTCGATGCTCTTGCACCTGCCCACTCACCCACTAGCATATGATCCCTAAAACCAGAAATTCTTTTTAAACCTTCGGGTCCATCGCTCTCGATAATGCTTTTCCAAAAAGCATACTTCTTTTTAATTTCCATCGGAGCTTTTTCAAGCTGCCTAATAACATTTTTTGATTCAACAACCAACCACATCTTAAATAAGATATATCATATATTTATGATATAATTAACTATTTTATGATTATCATTTAAAGGTGTTTACTACATCCACTGACGATAGTTTTTACACTGCTTTAATACCCATTCCTTAACAGCCTGTTTTATTTGTTTTTTTTAATACCCTTCTCTGGCCTCACTTTTGCATTTTTATAGAAAACCATTTTTTAGGAGTGCTATTTATGAAAACTAAAAACTTATTGTCCCTAGCCTTTTTAATTTTTATTTCTTGTTCTAAAAAGTCGTCTAATAATTCTCAGCTAAGTATCTTTGATGAAAATACTTCCATTGGAGAAAAAGTAATTCTCCCGCTTTTAATTCATTATAAAGAATCAACCATATGGACAAGTCCTGAAAAATTAAAATCTGTCGTCGCTGTTATGCAAAATATTTATAATCAAGCCAATATCAATCTTGATATTGAATTTTCTGATAGCATGACCGAAGTTTCTGATAGAGTTGATGTCCACTTTGTCAATCATTATGGTATGTGTGGATATTGGAATTTAACGGATGGGTATGGGTATCGTGAAGTTCGTATATATGATTCGTGCCAGTTAGGAACATTACCGTCAAATGTAGAGTCATTACCATTACCTAATAATTTAAAAACCGAAGAACAAGATAGTGTTAAAGTTCAATTTCAAGACCGCGTTTCAGCTACCGCAGCCGCTCATGAAGTTGGTCACGCACTAAGCCTTAACCATTGGGAAGGAACCTTTATGGCAGCAGCTCCAACTTTTATGAATATGGATTTATCACAAGCAAGTTCAGTAAGAAATGTGGCAAAAAAATTATTTCCAGAGCCGACAGAAGATTGTTACATTGGCAAAATTTCAGTCGATAAAAAATATTCATCGACAGAGAACCTCTGTGGAGTTTGGATTAAAAAATCATCGAAAGTTCTACAACCAGATATACGTAATCAAGAGACGTGCGATGTCGCTGATTTTGAAAAATTAAAAGCAATACATAAGAATATCTGTGCAACGTATACCGATTATATTTCAAAGAACGAATAGTTTTTATATTCTAAACAATTTCTTCATCCCATTTTTCCAATGTATAAAATGGATTTTATTTTCAGTAAATTCTGTGGGGTCATTGGACCAAAGCTCGGCAATGGCTGGAGTTGGCCAATCTTTTAGAAATTTTTTTAATCCTTCAACATGATGTGTTTTTACTTGGTCTGTTGATTTAATTTCAATAAGCCGTGTGGGTTCCTTATGCTTCTGAACAATTAAATCAATTTCTGCATCATCTTTCTTTCTTAAATAAGACAATTTTAATTCGTGTTTGAAATAATCTTTGAGTCGAAAAATTTCCGCGATAATAAAATGCTTGACGCCAATCGCGTTCGACACCAACGAGCGGG
>CAZFSQ010000536.1:0-1663 GCA_964521975.1 uncultured Oligoflexales bacterium
TTGAAAATTCCTTTGTAGGCAGGGACGATGATTTTTTTATTTCTGCAAAAAAACCTTGAAAAAACGTGCGCGAATCCACCGCGCCGCGCGAGGTCGAATAAGCAATTGCCCCTGGCGACAACACACTGTCCATGCATGCCAAGTCATGTTGCTCTAAGCAACTCAGATACTGCTTAGCAACCATCACTTCTTTGTTGTTATCAAAAACTTGGGCTTGCGAAGCACTTAGTGAAGTAAACGCTAAAACACTTAAAAACAGTAAGCGTCCGATAAACACACATTCCCCTACATAATTTCAGACGTAAAATCTCCTTTCCAAATTAAAGGAGAACCCACATGACTAACACCATCAACGAATCAACCGGCATCAGCAACTCTAGCAAAGAAAAATTATCTTTTTGGACTCAACAATATAAGCACTGGGAAAAAAGCGATAAGACACAGAAAAAATTTTGCTCGGATGAAGGCCTGTCTTTTTCTACTTTTAAGTACTGGACAAAATCATTTGTTAAAAAAAATAAATCGGAAAAATTGGCTACTGAATTTTCATTGCCAGGATTTTGTGCTGTTGAAATAAACACACCCGCACCTATTTATAATGATCCGATCACGATAGAGCATCGAAAAGGATTTTTAATTCGTGTCACAGGTAATTTCTGCCAAGAAAAACTGCAGAAAATACTTGAGTGTTTGGCGAGGATTTAGCATGTTGACGCTACCTTCTGGTTTAAAAATATTTATTGGAGCTGAAGCATTAGACATGCGCAAATCATTAGATGGTATGGCCAGCATTGTCACCTCTCACTTAAAGAAAGATGTTTTTTCTGGGCATCTGTTTGTTTTTTGCAATAAGCGTGGTGACAAAATGAAAATACTTTATTGGGATCGAAATGGTTATTGCTGTTGGTATAAACGTTTGGAGCGAGGCATTTTTCGTTTGCCACGCATTCAATCTGGAACATCTTTTAGTGTCTCAAGTAGTGAGCTAAATCTTATTTTAGAGGGCATTGAATTAACCGATCGCCAACGTCTCTCGGCGTGTTAAAAATTTGCAAATAAGTGAAAAAAGTTCTTGACACGATTTTCGATGAAAAATTGAAAAAAATTTACAGAACCAACATTCATGATAATTGCTGTTGCAAACGATCAGGCGGTCCGTTTTCTGATCGTAAAAAAATACAAACCATCCCCGCCAGCCCTTGGAAAAAATAATTCGATATACGGCTTGAGATAAGGCCAAAATCAGCTTTTTAAAAGCTATGTTATGATTGCGTCACATAAATCAACGAGATGTGGTGTGATGCAAACAAATTCAGAGCAAGCAAAAACAATTAATGCGCTTTTGCAGCTCTTGCAAAATCAGCAAGACGAAAACAAGGCTTTAAAAGAAAAGCTTGATCAAATGTTTCAGCAGATCCAAAAGTTGCAGCATTTAATATTTGGGCAGCGCTCAGAGCGTCGACCTAAAGAAAAAAAAGATGAGCCCCTTGTTATAGCTAAAGACGAAACACCCAAGGTGCCTAACAATAATCTAGAAAAAGTTCCCAGAAAAAATAAACAACAAGGTGGTGGCAGAAATTTTCCAGAAGACTTAGAAAGAAAAATAATCACCCATGAATTACCTAAAGAAAAACAAATTTGCCCTTGTTGCAAAGGTAATTTG
>CAZFSQ010000537.1:0-1659 GCA_964521975.1 uncultured Oligoflexales bacterium
TGGAAATCAATTTTATCCATTAATTTATCGGGAAACGATTTGAAATGAAGTTTGTTTTCAATTAGATCGTCAAGGCTAGAAAAAGATCGAAGAGATTCGATGGGTGAATCTAAGCTCACACGCCGTACATAGCGGTTCAAAGCAAAGTAGCCATCATGGGGCTCACCCACATAGCTGTCCTGCATAGAACCGGAGGGTCGAATGCGAGTGACACCGCACGAATAAAAAAGTTGGCTTAGCTCTGCAAGATCAGTGATCCCACAAGAGAGCCCAACAGTTTGTAAATACTGTTTCATCGGTCGAAACAACTTAAGGATTAAATTTCTTTTAATTGGCTTTACCCAAATGGTTTTAAACAAAGGTGACGCCCGGAGTGAGCTCCGAGAATCAATCCAAACCCGCCATTGCCCGTTTGCATCTTCAACCACATCAGCATAGTTTGCGAGCAGTGACTTTTCAGTTTTTATTATTAGACCGGTTTTTGTTATTTCCGCTTGCTCCATTTCAGAGGGATCAGTGCCAGTGTATTTAGAAAGCGCCTCCGACATGGCTTTTCCTAAGGCAGAAGAAAAAGTTTTTAGATCTTGGAAACTCGCATCTTCTAGGTAAACACATTGGGGACTCGAGCACGCCTGTTGATTCAATACAAAAATATCATGCACAATATTTTTTACAGAATCAGGTTTCATCCATTCAGATGGAGTCAGGTAGGAAAAGCTAATTTTATGTCCCCAATCAATGAATCGAACTGAAGGGGAAACATTTTTGCGAATTTCATTTATAGACTCTTCGCCACCCCACGCAACGACGCCGTCCGAATGTTTATAAAGTACCTCTAAGATATTTTTTTCTTTTGAGCTCACATTAACGATACATACTCTGTTTTTCCAAACAGAAGTGGGTGTGAAATTGGCGAACTCTCTAAAAAAGTCGACGGTAAAGGTGCTAGACTGATGACTTAACTTAATAAAATTAAGGTTTCCAGACATTAAGCCTTCGAACGTGCTTAGTACGGGCAGAGCGTAGTCATTGCCGGAAAGTACCTGAGTTAAAACTCCCAACGGTTCCCAGCGTTCAAAAACATTTCCCTCTCTATTGAGACGTGAGCTTGAGAAAGGAGTTAAACTTCCAAGTTCATTGCTAATTTTGAATTTAAGATGCTTTTTAGAAATAAAATCAGCAATTGAAAAGAGAACTTCATTTGCAGACTCTGAGCTTAATTTATCTTTTAAACATAAAGTAGCCATCAATCGAGATCTAATTTCCCCCTCTTTCTTAAGCTCCAGTGAAAACGAGTCGCAGGTTTCGATAAATAAGTCTAAATTAAATCGTTCGCTTAAGGTTTCCGAAGTGGAGTCTTCTAGCGTTTCAATTTTACGTAAAAGTTCCTCGTGTGATATAGTGGCGCCTTGCCAAAAATGAGTCTTCATACGAAGTCCTTTAACAATTCGGCCGCAGCAATCGCACAACTTTTATTTTTTGATACGCCGGCTCGTCCTAAAATTTCAAACCAGTCAGATTTTATACCGCAACCACAGGAGTCTCCGGTGTGAAGCACGGCTAAGTCACCCATCGTAACAACGTGAGCTGGGGCTGATGTAATATATGGGGAAATAAATTGAAGAAACCCTTCCTTGTCATAACCGACAGGGCTTAGTG
>CAZFSQ010000538.1:0-1658 GCA_964521975.1 uncultured Oligoflexales bacterium
AGCCATCGGAGGAACGTGCGAGGTAGAAGAAGGGCATGAGGGAAGGAGCAAAGGAGTTGTTTTAAAAAATATCAAAGAACGAAATTTGTTTCCTTAATAATTTCATAAAGATCTTTCATGTCAATCAAATGAATGGGCGTTTTTCCAATTCCCTGAGATTCATTGATGGCACTTGATGTAAAATGACTCGTAGAAATAATAACTCCAAAACTATTAAATCCTAAACTTCCTCTTAAATTTGCAACCTCTATTCTCCCTACAGAATGCTTCCATCGCTTAACCTGAAATTGATAACTTAAATCAAGACTAAATCGATGTTGCAAAAAGGCATTTACATCGATCCCATCATCACCGCTTTTTTTAGTCACTGCCACATTGACAAATCCAGTATGTTCAATGAGCTTTGAAATCAAAACTTCAAATTGATAAGGATTTATAATTAACAACTTCTTTCTTAATGCCTCAATACTCTTCAAGGTTTCCTCATCTAATTTCGGTAAAACAATTTCATCGTTCCTTTTTTCAGGAAGCAATGAATTAATAATGGTATCTTCTGGTAAAAGCTCTTTTTTAAATTGAGTATAGAGCGGGAAAAAAGAATCATTAAAATTACCAACTACCAAAGATGAAATATCTGAAAATATTTGAAATTCAAAAAGCCAAACCAATCTCAAATTCCCCTGGTTATCAAGTTGATAATCTTGATAATTTCTGAGTAAAAACAAAAAGCCAAGAAATTTATATTGACTAACTCCTTCTTTTAGAAATCCAAGAATAGGAATAGGATTTTCTTTTTGTTCAAGCAATCTCTTATTTACACCTGAAATATCCTGATCTCCTTTTAATCCTGCGCCAGTATACGTCAAAATATTGCCTTCAATTTTATCTGCATAAGGATTCCGAGATATGTCTTTTATTTCTTCTCCAGAAGTAATTAAAACAATAAAATCAAGTTTTTTATCTTTTATTTTTGGCCTAATACCTCCTAAATTTCCAACTTCTAGGGCATATTTAATCTGATCATTTGAATAATACTCACCAACTTTTAATGTAGTAGGAATAGTAAGGGATTTCATAATTTTTAATGAAAATACTCTTCTAGTAATATATCAATATCCAACTTCATAATAAGATAACCAGTAACATCATTCAGCCATTCATAAACATCATCTTTGCTTTTACACTGCGAAAGAACATCCATCTCTTCCAATGGAGATTCTTGATCGAGTACAAAATTTCTAACATCATCAAAAAAATATTCTTTAAAATTTTCTGGATTTTTATCGGCTAATTCATTAAGCCAATCTATAATCTTTTCCTTATTCATAGGAAAATTATAACGACATTCAAAACATATTTCTAGTTTTTGATAATGCAGAAATGAATTTTCATGGTATGGTGTACATTTGTACACCTATTGGCTTACCAAGCATAATCACCAATGAACGAAGTGAATGATTGCGAAGGTTGGCAGCTCCACGGGGAATCGAACCCCGATTACAGGAATGAAAATCCTGCGTCCTAGCCGTTAGACGATGGAGCCAATGGAAATGAAAGATCACGAGAGAAAGAACAGGGCAGATGATCGTGTCGATCACAGCGCTGGGTATTTTCGTAGGAAAAAGACAAATTGTCAATTGTGAATTTTGAAAAAAAGA
>CAZFSQ010000539.1:0-1639 GCA_964521975.1 uncultured Oligoflexales bacterium
CTAAAATATTTTTTTTAAATTGTTCAAAAATTCTTAATTCAGAAGAAGATAAAGTAGTGGCAAAATTTGAATCTAATTGAATTATAGAAAGAATAGAAAGAGCTTCAGCTTTAGTTATTGGATTAATAGATTTTAAAAAAGGCGCTTTTTCTGTTTTATGCCTATTATATATTTCTAAAGCCAATCGGTTAGTCTCTTCACCTCCACCAGAAGCACCATAATTTAAAAACACACTCAATCCAAAAGCTAAAAAGAGCTTCCAAAATTTATTCATTAAAACCTCTAACAATTATATATTTTACATAATATTCACTTTTTACATATTATAATAGAATATTTTATGTAAAGCTAGAATTTCAATAAAAAAGGCCACAATTTAACAAATCGTTGCAATTAGAAAATAACAAATGATATTCTGATAGTAGCAATATAAGCTATAACAAGCTTAAAAAAATACTAAAAGGAGTTTTATGATGAAAAAGAAAATTAATATATTTTTATGCTTAAATCTTTTATTGAGCTTTATGGTTCTTGGCGCCTGCCAGACATGTTATGGAGCCTCTTTAACAAAACCTAATGACGAAGTTGAATTAGATGTTGTTATGGATACTGACGATGACGATGGTTACGACGATGACCAAGATGATGAAACTGATGATGAAACTGATGATGATGATGATACTAGCGACGACGATGAAGACGATGATTCTGATGATGATGAAAAAATAATTGTTGTTCAAAAACCATCATCTACAAATAATGCACTTCAAGATGATGAAGAGTTAGATGATGAAGATGATGTTGAATAATATTATGAGCCGCTTATTAGTGGCTCTTTTTATTTTTGTTTCTTTTGTAAATGCTGATCAAGCTTGTATTGATATTAATTTTAATGGTAAACATAACAGTGAACAAGGACCTTTAGGATATCAAAACTGTAATTGCACTTGTGAGCAATATCGATGGCTTATAGATGGTAGTTGTCCAACATGCCTTCATAAGCATTCTCACGGAAAAACAGTAGGCCAAACAATTGAAATAAAAGAATGGATAACTGGACTAACTCATTATATTCAACAAAAAAAACTTACTGAACATGTTTCGATTGTTGAAAAGACAGTACAGCATAATTAATAATAATTTTAAGCTACGCTACTCTTGCAGGCATAATAATTTTTTTAAGATTTTTTATTTTTTGTTGTTCTTTTTTATCAACACCAAAATCACGCAAAAAAGGTAAAACAGAATCAGCATTTAATGAAATAGAATCAATCCCTTCTTTTATAATAAATTCTGCAATTTCATAATTATCAGAAGGCGCTTGTCCACAAATTCCAATCGGCCTTCCTGCAAAATGAGCTCCATGAATTGCAAGTGAAAACATTTTCATAACAGCTTCATCAGCTTCATCAAACAATGGTGCTAACAATCCAGAATCACGATCAACAGACAAAGTTGTTTGTGTAAGATCGTTTGATCCAATAGAAAATCCATCAAAGTAAGATGCAAACTGTTCTATCAATAAAACATTTGAAGGAATTTCACACATCATATATAAAGAAAGTCCATTTCGTTTTGAAACAAGTCCTTGCTCTTTTAAAATTTTAGTTACTTTTTCAGCTTCTTTAATTGTTCTCAC
>CAZFSQ010000540.1:0-1630 GCA_964521975.1 uncultured Oligoflexales bacterium
CATAATTTCTTTAGCAAATAATGATGCAGTCAAGGCTCCCCATCCATAACCCCACATGCTGATGATCTTACTGTCTTGAGCCAATGATTTAGCTGATTCTGTCTGTGCTTGGCGTAAGGCTTCTATCGAATGTTCGCCCGTGAAATCTTGTTGTCCTGTAGAACTGCCGTACCCTGGGCGATTCACGGCAAAAACATGAAATCCTTTTGCAAGAAAAGTTTGAGCAAGCCAGGATTGGCAGAAATTGTTTTTTGAAAATCCTGTGTCATCATCATGAAAAACTTCGATGACTTTGGTCCCTTTATCGAGTGTACATAAAAACCATTCGACACTTTGTTTTTTTCCTTCATATTTAAATTGGGTTATTTGGGTTTTAAAAGTTGAGGTAATTTCCGGCCATGTTTCATTGGAGGGTGCGTCTGTTATATTAAATTTATCTTTTTTTTCAGATTCGATATTGAGGGTAGCACAACTTGTATTTAAAATAAAAAGTGCGAAAATAAAAACTTTCATATTTTGGATCTCCTTCGTTTAATTTTCATTCTATCGAAATTTTATAAATAAATAAATTTGAGAATTTTTGTCTAGGTAACCTTTTGTTTTTTTGTGCAATCATGTCGTTTCTTATCATTTTATCTAAATAATATTGCTATTCACTAACATCCTAAATCTAAAAATAATAATTAAGTTTTTATAAATTCATCCGAAAAAAGTTTTGGGTTTTATTTAATTTTTAATGGATAAGGATAAGATGAAACCACAGACAAAACTAAAAATTGTTCGAGAAAACTCATATGACCTTTTTGATCGAATTAATGGCGAGCATTCTTTCAAAAAGAATGTGCCTTTTGGCTATGTTGAGTATGAAGCTCGCATTCGTCCTGGAGGAAAGCTGTTTTATTTCAATTTTGCATTCGCTAAAGAAATTGGTTTAATTTCTGAAAATCATCCAGAGCAGATGAGTGATGCTCTTGAAGAGAAAATTTTAGAAACTTTTGGTCTCATCATTATCAATGAATATGACATTATTCATAAGACAAAATTTCCTGATACACAGAAGAAAAAAAATAGATATATGGCGACTCGCTATTTACAATTGCAGCACCCTGATAAAAAAGGTCGAACATCGGGAGATGGAAGAAGCATTTGGTATGGGGAATTTGGTGGCAAAGATGCGACATGGGATTTTTCCAGTACAGGCACAGGGGGAACATGTCTCAGTCCTGCTCATGCGACGAGTAAAAAATTTTATAAATCAGGTGATCCGTCGATTTCTTATGGTTGTGGTTATTCTGAATTAAGCGAAGGAGTTGCAGGTGCTATATTCAGTGAGACGCTTCATCAACATGGTGTAGGCACGGAAAGAACTCTTGCCGTCATTGAATATCCTAACCGCATGTGTATCAAAGTACGAGCGAGTAAAAATCTCATTCGTCCATCTCATTTTTTTACACACCTAAGACAAAATAAATTAGATCGACTACAAGGTGTGGCTGATCATTTTATCGAGCGACAAATTAAAAATAAAGAATGGCGAAATATTAGAACGAATGAAAATAAGTATGATTATCTTGCAAGCGAGCTCACACGAACATTTGCGGAGATGACGGCCAAGTTTGAATCAAATTAT
>CAZFSQ010000541.1:0-1623 GCA_964521975.1 uncultured Oligoflexales bacterium
TAACGGTTAAAATTTTGATCTGTACTGGTGAAATCCAGAAAGGAAGATGTCCTTTATAATGTTCAAGAAGTACGGCAAAAAAACGCTCAAGGGATCCATAAATAGCTTGATGAATGATAACAGGACGAGCTGGTGATCCATTTGAAGAGACATAGGAAAGATCAAAGTTTTTTGGTTGAAAAAAATCGAGTTGAATTGTTCCACACTGCCACTCTCGATCCATTGAGTCACGCATTTTTATTTCTATTTTAGGGCCATAAAAAGCTCCCTCGCCTTCTTGAATAGTGTAGAAAAGTTCTGCTTTTTTAAGTGCGTTTTTAAGGCTAGTGATAGCCTTTTCCCAAAGAGCATCATCACCCATAGCATTTTCTGGTTTGGTGGAAAGTCCAATTTTAAGATCAGTAAATCCAAATTTTTTCATGACCATCGTGATAATAGAAAGATTTGTTAAAATTTCCTGTTCGATTTGATCTGGAGTGCAGTAGATATGAGTATCATCTATAGTGAAAGCGCGGACTCTAAAAAGGCCATGAAGAACTCCTGAAAGCTCGTGCCTATGGACTCTGCCGAATTCATTTAAGCGTAATGGTAACTCTCTATAAGAACGTGGACGTTCTTTATAAAGGAGAATAGACCCAGGGCAATTCATCGGTTTGATGGCAAATGATCGTTCATCGATGCAAGAAAAATACATCTTATCCTGATAAAACTGATAATGCCCTGAGCGGCGCCATAACTCATCTGAAAGCATAAGTGGGGTTTCAATTTCTTGATACTTTGCTTTTTTTAAAATTGATCTCATATATTCAACTAATTGGTTGAGAATAAGTTTTCCCTTGTGATGAAAGAATGGAAATCCTGGGCCTTCTTCGTGAAAAGAAAAATAATCAAGCTGCTTTCCAATTTTTCGATGATCATAGAGTTGTGCATCAATGAGTTGTTGTTCATATTTTTTTAAATCTTCTTCTGTTAAGAAGGCGATTCCGTGTACTCGTTGCAGGGCGATTCCATCTTTATCTGCTTTCCAATAAGAACCCGAAAGCCCTGTTAACTTAAAATGTTTAATTTCACTGGTAAAGTTGACGTGACCACCTCTACAAAGATCATGAAAATTTCCTTGACTTGCAAGACCAACAGTCTCACCTGGCAGTTTATCAATCAGCTCAAGTTTAAATGAATTTTCTTTAAAAAGCTTACGAGCATCATCTTTCGAGATATCCTTATGAGTGAGGGGTAGATTGCGTTTTGAAATTTGATGCATGCGTTGTTCAATTAGAGGCAAAAGATCAAGTTTAAGATTTTCTTTGGGAAGAATATCATAGAAAAATCCATCTTCTGTAGGGGGGCCAATAGTTAATTTTGTTTCTGGAAAGAGTTCTAAAATGGCGTGAGCTGCCAAATGTGCTGCAGAATGGCGCAATTTATAAAGTTGATCGTGGATTTTTTACTTTTCAAGGTTGTTCATGAGTTCCTTCCCTATCAAAAAGGCAGAGTAAAATTTTAGATAGGTTACCAAATTTTATTTAAAATTACAGTGCGTAATGCTTTGATGAAAGCTTATTTCGGTTTATTGCATAATCTGTATTTGTGCATGGTGGAATACCAATGTTAGAATCAACGTGG
>CAZFSQ010000542.1:0-1621 GCA_964521975.1 uncultured Oligoflexales bacterium
TAAGTCAGAGCGTTTTTGCGGTTGAAGCAGTATTGTCAAAATTAAAAGAACACAATCTAAACGGCCTTATCCAATTAGCATGCCAACAAAATAATTTACCTCTCATAAAAATGATATTTAATCGGGATAATAAATTAATAGAATGGCAATTGCGATCCTTCATTAAAGGCCCAGAAGATGATGAAAAAGATAAATCGATTTCTTCACTTTTTAAGCATGAAAAAGCGGAGCCATTTTTTGAAGGAAAAACGCCTTTATTAGTTGCTATAGAGGCAGGCGATGTTGATTTCGTTTATGAGTTGTTGAAGGCAGGGGCAGACCCTAATCAATCCGATTTTTCAGGTATTACACCAATCATGTTGGCTACAAAAAAGAAAAATCAGGCCATGATTAATTTATTGAAGGAAAAAGGGGCCGTTGAGTTTTCTTTAGTTCCTTCGGAACCTGTTATTTATGTGGATCTGTCTTCTTTGCCAAAAGCTACTCATTCGCGTTATCGTGATAGAAAATCAATTTTTGTTGGTAAACCTTTTGATTTTTCTGACAGATCTTCGGATTTTGTCGCTGATCCATTGGCGCCGGACCAAACATTATCTTTTGAATCTTTGATAAATAATTCGGCTGAAATTCAGCTTTTTGAAAAGCTCAAAGCAAAAAATCTTGTTATGAATGCCGAAGCCTTTGAGTTGGCTGTCAAAAAGAATCGTTGGGATGTTTTAATTCTTTTTAAAGAAAATATTCTTTTTGATGAAACAAGCCATGATTTCTTTCAAAGTCTTGCCACTTGTCTTAGATTATCTTCTATAGAAGATTTGCAGGAAGCTATTTTTTATAGTGAATCTTTGCTTTCAGAAGGGATAGATTTAACTTCAGTGATTTTTGAAAAACTCATTCAGAATTTAGTTCGGTTAGAAAATAGTTATTTCTTTGCTCAAGGATTTGAGTATTTAAAGTGGCTTTTGGCTAAAGAACGTTATTTTGAGTTAGAAGGCGATTGCACAGATGTCTTGTTTTCTTATAGAACATCTACGCCCGCTTCTAGCGCAGTTCTTGGCCTGCTTTTAGATCATGGGTTGAAGCTCAGCCATTCTGGCCGACAGGAAAGTGTGGAATATGCGAGTGACTCATCTGATGACAACGATGTCGTTTATAATCAGGCTATAGCTCGTGAAGATGCATTTATTAGATTGTATTCTGAAAGACGACATTTTTCTAATGAGCTGATGAAGCGTTTTATGGGTCAGGCAAAGTCCGAAGGTTTGTTAGAATTGATACCAAAAGACTCTAGCTCTAAAATTAAAAAAATAATAATCAAAGAGCCCGAAGTTTTTAATCTTATTAAAACATTTCCATCTGATAAGTTTATTAAGACAGAACAGCTGAAAGAGTTTAAGATGGCTTTGGAAAAAAATAAGAGCTTGATAACGCAAATGAGCTCAGAACAATTAACGCCAGCTCTTTATTCCGCGAATCTTGGTAAATTTGAATTAGTCAAAATTTTTTTAGATCAGGGCGCATCTGTTGATGCGACGGATATTCATGGTTTTAAAATATTAGATTATGCACTTTTTTATAATCGTGAAGATGTTCTTAGTCATTTGCTTTTGGAAAGAAAAGCCTC
>CAZFSQ010000543.1:0-1611 GCA_964521975.1 uncultured Oligoflexales bacterium
AGATAACGGATGGCATTTTCATTGTTATTATTTTTCGCTAATAAATTTACCGAATTTTTTAAGTATAAAACACAATCCGCATTGGGAGCCAAAAATACAGGAGTCATTCCCTCGCCCTCTGTTTTGACCTCACAATCGGCGTTGTCAGATAAAAGCCTCGTTATCCACTCTCTCTCGTCTGCTTTTACAGCCAGGTGCATAAGTGTCAAGCCAGCCTGTTTGCTTCGTATATTTGTAAAAGAATTTTTATATGGAAAAATATCATTAATCTTAGATATATCTTTATGCTCATCGATTAAGTAAGATAAAATTTTATTTTTACGTTCACCAATCACTCTAGGGTCATATATCCTAAGCCGAGTATCAGAAGCGGCTTCGAAGCGAGCTCCTTCTTTCAACAAGCTGATAATTGTGATCTTGTTTTTTTCTCCAACACCCTCATCCATCTCACAAGCTGCTGTGTAACGCTCAAGTAGTGTCCAACCATGCCTCTCTCCTTTTATCTTAGCTTTGTCGATCCAAAAGGATGACAATGAATCAATAACATCCGGCTTACTCAAAAAGGAGATATCATCGAGAAGAATTGGTAAGAGGCGATTTGCGAGCTCACGTTTACCTTCATCATTTTGTTTGTTAAGTAAAAAATCGACAACTTTAATCTGGGTAGATGAATTATTTACGTATATAATATCATTTAAATCTGCATCAGCTCGGACTAGACAAAGTGTTGTTTCAATATTGGAGCTAAAACATAAAGGCACCTGCCGATTTTTTGTTTTCAAATTGAAATCATATTTTGGGAATGCATATTTTATATCTTCAATATTACTGACTCTTGCTGATACATGCGCTATACCCCAGTTCTGGCGGGTTGTCACTTCATTAATATTAATATTAAAAGCAATTGTTGTTTTTTTGATTTCTTCATAAACCATTGGTTTTAAATAATTTTTATCCCAGGGATTATCTTCGTTTATTGGTATGCACATGAGTAGCGAAAAAAGTCCTTTCATCACCTTATATTTATTATTATTGACTTTTAACTTATTGAAAAAATCTTTCCAAAAATCGTCTACCATATAAGTACGAAGCTTTTCATAACCGGTAAAACTTTCGTATAAAATGTCAATATCAGGTTTATCGTTGTTATCAATAGCATCGATGAACAAATCTACAATACCATTAAGCGATTCTTTTCCTTGTTTGCTTGAAGAATATTTTTCGCCTAAAACTAGTAACAGCTCTATTCTTCGCAAATGATTATTAAATTCAATTGAATTGTAGGAAAAGTTATTTAAGTAAGGAGCATTATTACTTAATAATTTATCATAAATTCTACGAATTAAATCTTTTGGCCGGTCATCCCTTTCTAAGTAGGATTTATATTTACTTTTGACTTCCGGAAGCATGAGCTCTAAAAAAGTTACCTCTTCTAGCTCAACAATTGTTTTTGTTTTTTCTAGGCCATCCTTAGGAGCTATTTGTTTGGTTGTTTCTATTTGGCACGTAATTGTTGGGTCACATTCTATCAACCAAATGAAGTTTAGATTGTTATTATCTGAGTTATTATTTAATTTTTGAGATCCATTTAATTTTTTAACGATTACGTGG
>CAZFSQ010000544.1:0-1610 GCA_964521975.1 uncultured Oligoflexales bacterium
CGGAGGGGAAACACCCGTCCCCATTCCGAACACGGCAGTTAAGCCCTCCCGCGCCAATGGTAGTGATCCGAACGGTTCGCAAGAGTAGGTCGGTGCCAGGACAGAGTACTGATTTTTTTATGTGAAAAAATTGGATATTTAACATCAATTCCTTTATTATGGAAAAATGGAATATAAAGCAGTCACAATTCAACTTATTGATCAATGCAAGAGTGCTTCAGTTATTCTTCAAAAGCTACCTAACATTAACAAGGAAAAAGATGATTCAAAAATTCAATCAGTTATTTCTGATGCAAACAAATGGAAAGAAGAATCCTATAAAATCCTTGAGGAAAATGGATTAATATTAGAGGCAGAATCTTTTCAAAATTATAAAGGGAGTAGTCTTGCTCGAGCTAATTGGAGTATTGAATTAAGTAATTTGCATTTCTATTTATCTGATAGAAAAGATTGTTTATTGAAAATTGCTAAAGAAATTGAAAATAAAAAATTATCTAAAGAAATTATTATTTTAACGATTGATGATATTGATAATTTTTCTTCAATAAAAAATATAAGTTCGAATGAGGTAATGGATTATGCAAGTGGAGAATTTTTAGAAGATGATGTAGAAGAATGTTTTTTAGAGGCATTGGTCGAGCCATATAAAGAAGTAGATTCTGGCTCTGAAACAAGAGATTTATTTACAGATAAATTGATAGTTAATGGTAAAAGATTATCTACAGCAATTATGTTTAAAGGACGTGGCCTGAAAGGATCGCTCAGTTTAAATAAATGTGGATCAAAAGGTAATCAATTACTGAAACTTGCAAAAAATAATGCAGCAGAATGCTTTATAGTACAACATGTTGATAAGATTGAGCCAGATGTAAGAGAGGCATTAATAGATTTTATACTTGCCAATACACGTTTTAATAAAACTTATGTATGTTTTATTGATGGTCTTGATACAGCTAGATTTCTAAAAGGCATGGGTAAAAATCTTGATATGCTTTCAAATTCAAAAAATTAAATTATTTTCTCCATCTCTTCCTCATGCTCCTCCGTCTCCAAAAAATCCTCTCCGAACAAGGAGTATGCTCTCGTAGGAAGGCAGAGGAATATCTTGAGGCGGGGCTGGTGAAGGTGAATGGAAATAGTGCAAAAATTGGCGATAAGGCTGATCCTGAAGTGGATAAGATAGAAGTAGACGGAAAAGTACTCCAAGACCGCGCAGAGATGGTTTATTACGTCATGAATAAGCCTGTAGGGGTGGAGACGACGAATGTGGATCGAGGAAACGGAGTCAAAGGAATCAGAGGATTCAAAAGAAATAAAGGATCTCAAGAGAATCAATCATCTGATTCTTCTAAATCGCATTTTACGCCCTCTGTTCGCGATATTCTTCCAGCACATCTCCAAGGAAAAGTCTTTCCAGTGGGTCGCCTCGATAAAGATTCGTCAGGACTTCTACTCTTCACGAACGATGGTGTGCTGGCGTACCGACTCACCCATCCAAAGTTTCATCATGAAAAAGAATATGAAGTCGTTGTTGATCGAACAATTGATCAATTAACCTGTAAGAACATAGAGAAAGGATGTGAAATGGATGGCTCACAAACAAAACCACT
>CAZFSQ010000545.1:0-1605 GCA_964521975.1 uncultured Oligoflexales bacterium
CTACCAGTTTACGTTCAAATGAAACTGGTTTTGTTGATAAAGTTTATACTGATCTTGAAAAAATTTGGCATCCTCAAACATTTGAGAAACGTCAAAAGTTATTTTCACAGTTCAAACAAATGGGCATTCCGAATCCCAATTCTCCATCTTATGTCCGTGAAGATTGGAAATACACTCCCGTTCATCGTTTTCTCAATCACGATTATGAAGTGAGTCACGACACACCTAAAACAAAAATTAAAACATCTTTTCTTTTACAATATATTCAAAAAAATGAACTGCCGATTGTTTTTGTTAATAATCAACTCGACACATCACTTACTAACCTAGATCTTATTCGTCATGAAGGGATCGAAATAGAATCGCTTTTAGAATTAGAAAAAAAGCAAGAGTTTGATTTTATTTTGAATCCTGAAGCCATGACCCATTCAAACCCAATTTCTATTTTAAATAATGCTCTTTGGAATAATGGTATCTATCTTAAATTTCCTGCTAATAAAATAATCAAACCCACCATTCATCTTATTTTTTTAACCAAGGGAAATTTTAAATCTCCGCAAGCTCATATTGCAAAAAACATTCTCGAATTTGGAAAAAATTCTACGGTTCATATCATCGAAAGTTTTATCCATGAAAAAGTTTCGGGGCATTACTGCAATATTCCTGAAACGATCTTAAATTTAGATGGAAATGCAAATGTCCACTTCACCAGCATCATCAATGAAAATGAAAATGCTAATCATGTAGGAAAAATGATAGCGACACTTAAAAAATCATCTATCTTAACTCATTTATGTTTTTCAAGCGGTGGCAATCTCACGCGACGGGATTCCGACATTTTTTTACAAGAAGAAAATTCGCACGTAAGATTAAATGGAATTTACACCGCCAGAAATAAAGAACTTACCGATCACCACACAGCCATTCATCATTTGGCTCCCTCTACGATGAGTCATCAATACTATAAAGGGATTCTTTCTGATCAAGGAAAAGCTGTATTTAATGGAAAAATTATTTTGAGGGAGGTAGCCAAAGGATCTTCCGCCAAACAATTAAATAAAAATCTTTTACTTTCTTCGGAATCAGAAATTGATACCAAACCTGAATTGCAAATCGAAACGGATGATGTGATGTGTTCTCATGGAGCAACGGTTAGTCAGATGAACGCAGAAGAACTTTTTTATTTTACGTCACGAGGAATTCCCCTCTGGAAAGCCGAATTTATTTTGTCGCGTGCTTTTGCTAATGAACTGATTCAAAACGAAACGAATACAAGTGTCAAAGATAAAATCAATGGATTTCTCGACCGCTACTATTTTAAAAATGAACGAATTAATTCATAATTTTCGCAAACATTTTCCTATTTTTTCTAGCCATGAAAAGAAAGGAATGCCACTCCATTATTTGGATAATGCAGCGACCACTCTTAAACCTCAAACGGTGATCGCCAAAGAAATGAGTTATTATGAAAACTTCAGTGCCAATATTCATCGAGGCGTTCATCGCCTAAGCGAAGAGGCTTCCTTAGAATTTGAACAAGCTCGCCAAAAAGTTTCTCAGTTTATTCATGCATCCCATACAGAAGAAATTATTTTTACAAGCGGC
>CAZFSQ010000546.1:0-1604 GCA_964521975.1 uncultured Oligoflexales bacterium
AACCTCTTCCGTTGTTTCCTATAAGATTGAGCGACTTGTCGATGGGGACGATGTCCCGGGATTTCAATACCATTTTTGGGGATATCTAACCCAAGGCTTAATTGGAAATAAAATTCGCGTTGGCACCTTGGCCTACGTTTACGAAAAACTATATCAAAACGATATTGAAGATTGGACGGTCGATGCCCTCTCTTTAAAATTTAGTGATCAAATTCGTTCATCGCTCAAAGATCCATCGAAGTGTCAGTAATCTAGGATGAATGATGTTTAAAAAATCACCAATCCTGATTCTCCTTTTCTTCGCTATCAGTTCAGCTTTTTTTGCGAACACGGTAAGTAGTCGAGAGAGTGCCAGGAATTGCACCTGTGTGACAGAGCTTGAAGAAGAATTCTCTCGAGAAAACTATGATATGTCGATTGAATATAGGCAAAAGCATAATTCCACATTAAAACTAAGTAATGAAAGTGAATTTTTAAAAGGCACATCAACAGACCAAGTGGTCATTCTCATTCACGGATTCATGGCCTCACCGCATGAAGTAAAAGAGCTGGCGGTGAAATTAAATAACATCGGTTACTCCGTCTACATGCCCCTTCTCTATGGCTTTGGCTCCACCGTAAAAACAGCAAACGTCGGATCTCTCGAAAAATGGAGAGAGCAAATTAAAAAAGCAGTGCAATCCCTTTCACATTGTTATAAAAAAATATCAATTGGAGGTATCTCTTTAGGTGGAGCACTTGCTACTGACTTTGTTTTAAATAACCAATCGGAGAATATCACCTCGCTCATCTTACTGTCCCCATATTATGATGTCTCTCAAAGTGTGGCTAAACTTTTAATTGGGCCACTCGTTACAGTTAAGAATTCATTAGACATATCTTCGCTTTTTTCTCTTTCCCATTCTCCGGATCTGATTCAAATTGTGAAGAATCAAACTTTTTATAGTGAAGGAATGCCCTTTTTAGCTTTAAAAGAAATATTTAAATTGAGTGATGAATTGCTAGCTAGAAAAGCTGATCGCCTTCATTCAATTCCTGTCTTCGTCGCCACAAGTGAAGCAGATGAGACGATTGATTTAAAGAAAGCCATAATGCTTCCGCAGACGCATTTCAAGAACATTACTTATTTCAACATCGAAAAAAAGTTCAACGTCCCTCACCAAATTTCCTATGAAGAATCCAATCCAAGATTTCGAGATATGGCGAACAAGATTTCCGGCACGATCAGAAAAGGTCAGTATCTTTTTGATGTAAAATAAAAGGAGCCGATAAAATCGGCTCCCCATAAAAAAGACAGGTCTTAATTTAAATTTACTTCGCTTCTGCTTCTACTGATGTACTAACAGAAACATCGTTGACTCTAGGGATGATGATCTCACCGTCTTGAGCCGATACATCCAGTTTTAATTTAAGCGTCACGGTGTGTGTCTTGTTAAATAAACCACCTAACTTCGGAGCACCTAAACTTTCTAAATCAATCTCAACCTTTGTAACGTTTCCATCAAAGCTTGTTTTAAATTGGCTTGATTTTAATGTTTTTTCAAATCGTACATTATCTTTTTTAGCAATTTTTACGAACAGTGAAGTTTTCTTCGCATCGAATT
>CAZFSQ010000547.1:0-1599 GCA_964521975.1 uncultured Oligoflexales bacterium
CCGTCGTTTCGTAGAGGAGGGGGCTGAGTTTGAGAAGGGGGAGGAGAGAATCGCATCTCTCCTCCCCCTTCTCAAGAAAAGATCCATCTTGGCTGAAGCCATACCATTTTGGCACTTGTCACTTTTTTTTCTTCCTGTTACATCTAACTATGACAATCATGTCATCATTATTTAAATTTCACAGGAGGGGAAGATGTTGAAAAGATCGCAGGTCAAAAGTCTAATTCTTTTTTCTACGCTTTTAACACCTAATACAGGATTGCTCGCCGAGCAAAGTCTTGATGTCATGTTCTACAATGCAGAGAATTTATTTGATGCCAAACATGATTTTGATTCTCACGGCGAAGAAAAAGATGACTGGACATTTCTTCCTTCCAATTTTCCTAAAAAGAAACAACACTGTTTAGAAGTTTCCAACAAAAGATATCGTGATGAATGTCTCAAAACAAATTGGACGCAAGAATCATTTACGCAAAAGCTTGAGCAAATTAAAAAAGTTATTTCACACAATGGACCTAACCGCATCCCAGATTTGCTTGGTATGTGTGAGGTAGAAAATCGCAATGCGATTGAAAATCTAGTACAAACTATTTCTGATCCGAACATCGCTTATGTCATGACAGATAGCCCGGATCATCGAGGAATTGATGTCGCACTTATTTACAAGAAGTCTGACAAATTAAAGTTTATTAAATTTACTGAACATGAATTATCAGGACCAACTTTTAAAAATAAACCTACGCGAAATATTTTAGAAGCCGAGTTCACTGTTTTTGATCAGCAAAAATTGGTTGTCTATGTCAATCATTGGCCATCGCAAAATACAAAATCTCCAGAACCAAGATTAGAAGCTGCTCGTAAACTTCGTTCCCTCATGGAAAAACAAAAAACAGAAACACCTGGAGTCTTTTTATTAGCGATGGGTGATTTTAATACATTACCTAAAGATAATCCCAATCCGTTTACAACAGAACTTTTGAAAAATAATTCCAAATTAAATGTTCTCGATATAGCCAAAGAATTTTCTGATTCAGAAGATGTTCCTTATGAATTAAAAGATCGTTTGCCACCAGGAACACATTTTTATCCACCCGATATGTCGTGGAATACCTTGGACCGATTTTTTATTAGCTCGAATCTTCTCAACACTCAGAAAGACATTTTCATTGATCTTAAAACTTATGAAATTGTAAGAGAAGCATTTATGAAAGAGGATTTTACTTACAATCGACCTGATGATTACCTTTATGGCACAGTTGTCAAAGGTGTCCCTATGAGAATGAAAGTCAAAGAATCAGGAGATGTTTCTGGGTTTAGCGATCACTTTCCAATTTCATTTACGCTCATTTATCGCTAAAATAATTGAACTGTGTATCAGTTCAAACGACATCATGATTTTATAAAATTAAGCATTGCTCAAGAAATTTTGAATTATCTAGGAACATCTATCGAAGATGTTCCTAGTATTCATGAGCTGATGTCTTCCATTGTCCATCCACCTGAAAAAAAAATGGGCGATTTTGCCTTCCCGTGTTTTCGTTTTGCTAAGTCACTCAAACAATCCCCGCAAAATATTGCTGAAAAATTATCTGAATTTTT
>CAZFSQ010000548.1:0-1598 GCA_964521975.1 uncultured Oligoflexales bacterium
TGGCTTTTATTAAGGTCTAAAAAATTTTCTGGATGAGTGTTAAAATCAAAAACAGTATTTTTTGGTGTAGAAGTAGGAAACCATAAAAGAAGAGAGATACTATCATCATAAGACTCTTTAGCATAAAAGACATATTGATTACTTTCAATTTTTATATTTTTTAGTTGTTCTTTATGCCAAGAATCATAAACCAAGCCAGTTCCAGCTACGAATATTGTTTTAATGTTAGAGGTTGGGTCTTCAATGTCTGTATAATTAATCTTTTTTTCACCTGTATTACTTCCATTAAAAGAAGTGAGAAGATAAGATTTGTTTTGTTCATGAACTAGATCATCGGCAATACTTTCATACCCACCGATTATTTTAATATCCTCATGAGTTATTTTTTCTTTATTACGAATGATGTAAAGTCTCTTATCTTTTGCTCCGCTCACAGTAAGAAGCATATAATCATCGCGAATATAAAATTCACCGAAAGATTCTCTTGGGTGTATGGCCTGTGTATTATAAGCTTCAAAAGATTTCGGTAAAAATTCTGGATTTTTTAGATTGATCATAAGAAATTGTCTTCGTTGGTGGGAACTTGATGTCACTAGTAAATAATTGCCATCATCCGATAAAACAATGTCATTAATATATTGGAAAAAATGCTCTTCTAAAATTGTTCCTAATTCTTTAAATTCAGCAAAACGATCCGCAATATTTTTTTGTACAACATCATGTTTCTCACCATCAAAAAATAAAAAGCGTGATTGATGTTCAAAGACATCTCTTCGCAATTCGTATTCTGTATTTCCGATTTTAAATTTTCCTAGAGAGGAGCTGTGTAATACTATTTCTGATGAAGGATTTAATGAAACTAATTTAGGAAATAAGATGTCTTTTGTTTTATCCGTATTTTCTTTCTTTTTGCTTTCTAATTTTTTCGTCTGTGATTTTAGTTTGTCATAATCCACATCATCTAAAAAATCTTTGACTTGATTTAAACCATCTAAAACGGCTTGTCGTTCAACGGCAGATAGTCCACTCTTTTTTTCAATGACCTGTCTAATTTTTGTTGAATCGCGAGAAATGATTTCTAAATCATTTAAATCAAGAAAATTTTTTTCTAAAAGATATTGAATAAATTTTGTACCAGGATCATCTGAAAATGTTTCTTGGCATGTTAAGCCAAAAATTGTTGGACTAAAAATTAAAAGTAGAAATAAAAATTTCATCAAAGTCCTTTGGCGGAACCTAATCCTCTGGGGTCTGATACTCCGTGTAATTTTCCCCTCTCATATACAACGGATTGGACCTTGCAGCCAAGTGAATTTTTATTAATTTTATAACCAAAATCAATCAATTCTTTTTCTCGTTTTTCATCAAGAAAGGGTGGGTCGAATCGAATTTCATCGGGAATCCATTGATGGTGATAACGCATGATAGATACTGAATTATATAGATCAAAACCATGTACAAAATAATTCAATATCGTATGGGTCACACATGAAATAATGCGTGTACCGGAGGGGCTACCCAAGGTCATAAGAGGTTGGTTGCCACTAAAAATAAATGTGGGAGACATGCTAGACAGGGGGCGTTTTCCAGGGGCGATC
>CAZFSQ010000549.1:0-1577 GCA_964521975.1 uncultured Oligoflexales bacterium
TATTGCACGATCCACTGTCCGTAATGAATTTGATATTTCAGAAGTTGGGATCAATGCTCCAACGAAAAAATTAGCGAAAGCTCTTTTGGGTGGTAAATTAAATGATTATCAATTAATGGCCATCATGCGACCGATGACTGATTTTATTTTGGAGAGTACCCCATCACCACTTTATGAACCTGCACGATCTTGGTTGCCAGATATTTCCGTTCCCAAAGGCAATGAATATCTGCCGCCCTTTTCCGCCGCTGATTTATTTAGATCCGTCAAAGGGCAACCACTCAAAAGTGTATGGCAAAATCGACAAGAAGGAACTCTCTGGGTTCCAAAACGCTGGGAACGCATTCCTATTCCTATTGATGAAGGGCGAACGGATGAACAAGAAAGAATCACAATTGTTCTCTATGATACATCGGGCAGTATGCAAGGCGAGCCTGGGGAATTTCAAGCGGGACTCATCGCCACATTTATTGATAACGCATTAAGTGATGTTTCAGGTACAGGAAAACATCGTCATAAAGTTATGCTGATGGGATTTGATACCGAAGTGCATACAACAAAACCTGTGCGTTCAACACAAGAAGCAAAAAATGTTATCGGAAATTTTAAAGAAATTTTAACCAATACAAGTGGCGGAACTAATATTCAAAAAGCAATTCTTGAGGCTTTGCGAGTCATTGCCGAGTCACAAAAAAGAAATGGCGAGCCGCTCAAAAAAGCCAATATCATTTTAATGACGGATGGACAGTCGGATGTCGAATTAGATGAGTTGTTAAAAGCACGCAATACGATCTCACGCGAAACACCTATCGAAGCCATGTTTGTTGCGATTAAGGACACCAATCCAGAACTGATTAAATTTGCGATGGATTGTTCTAAAGCAGGTTTTGATAAAGGCCATTATCGTGAATTTACGGCTGAGGATATCATCGAAATTCTCAAAAAATCGAAACAAGTAGAATTGCCAAATGACATCGAAGCATTTTATACACAACATACTCCTCAAGATGCAAAGCGAGTTGCACAAGCTGCCTTAAGCGATGCATCGCAAGAGGCGTGGTCTTATCAAGCAACATTAGATTCTTTACCTCGACCCAAATCACCTTCCGATTGGTCGCGTGATTTAGAAAAAATTAGAAATCGTCCTGATCATGCTCCTGAAAGAAATCTTGAGCGATGGGTTGCTTTTCTGCGTGCTCAAGTTTTTGCGAATCCATTTTACAATAATCCAACGATTCGAGAATTGCTCTTGGATGATTTACTAAAAAATTTGGAACAGATAACGGGTGTGCCATTTTTACAAATGAGTGGCCTTGAATTAGCGGCACTTGAATGGTTAGTAAAGGAAATGGGGAAGTGAGTGAGGATTTTATTTTTAACATTTTTTTTATTAGCCAAGAGTATTTATGCATCTTGTGAAAATGTTTTTATCGAGTATCTTTTAGCAGAAAATTTTATATCAACTGAAGAATTGGAATTAATGGCTTCAGGAAAATTTGATCTTGAATCCATCATAAAAAGTAAAAGCAATTTAAGTGAAATAGATCGGCAAGCCATTTTAGATGGACTGAAAAAAA
>CAZFSQ010000550.1:0-1575 GCA_964521975.1 uncultured Oligoflexales bacterium
ATAAAAATCAATAACCGTTCAATGTGATGACCAACCGTTGCATTGAGATAATCCAAGACGTGAGGATTTTTAATTGCGGTGTCTTTAAATTGAGATACATCAAAGTTTTTATCTAACTCATCAGGAGAAATATGAATTTGAAATGACTGATCAGGATTTGAGACAAGAGATGTGGCGTTTTCATTTTCAATCAAATTTTCTGCGGAAGTAACTTGTGAGGGGACATCATCATCAATGGCTACAATTTTAATTTCGGCAAAATTACCTTTGGAAATACCGTCAGGCTGTGTGGGGATTTTAATTTCAACGACTTCTAAAGTAGCATTTTCATCTTCAGCATAAGTGAAAGGTGTTAAGACGAAAAAAAAGCCAGTCATTAAAGCAAAAACATGTCGTTTCTTTTTTTTCATTTCTAAAAAATTGAAGCTTAAATATTTCATATAAAAGTAGCCTTCCCCCGGTGACTGTTCTAAGCCTCTAATTGACTGGCCAGCCAATTATGTTTTAAAAAACCAACAAAGTCAATTGTTTAATTATAAAAAATACTATGGTAGAAGTTATAAACTGTATGCAATGGCTAATTATCTATTTTTTATTTCATGGAGCAATCATTTTTTCAAATGATTATTCCAACTTAAATCTTCCTGTCTTACCGGATGAAGAGTATTTGCTTAATGATCTTTTCTATTGGCAGGGGAAAGCTTTTAAGAGAAATGATTTGCCGTTTCAGCAACAAGAAGATTTTTTTATTGTAGAAAAAAACTTTCATCGTGAGTTACCGCAAGGTGCGAATCTTTTTTTTGCAAAACCTTTTCCACCGCAAATCAATATAGATCTTTCCAAGTTTATTCGTTTAGGAAATCAAAAATCACCGATCCTGTTTTTAGAATTTGGTGATTATTTATGCCCACATTGTAAGGAAATTGTAGAGCTGAATAAAAAAATTATTCATGAATTGGGAGGAAAACTTAATTGGATCTATGTTGATTATTCAATTATTTCTCGTAAAAGAAATCAACAACTCGCAGAGGGAGCGTACTGTGCTGATGAGCAGGGTTTTTTTATAATCTATCATGAATATTTATTTGAGCATCAAGAGGAAATTTTGTTTCAAGATGTGAAAGCTATTGCTCAACAAATAAAAAACAAAGCAGAAAAATTTTCAACGCAGCAATTTGAAGAATGCATTCAAAAGCACAGATACCAAAAGCAGATTGATCTTGGGTATGAATTAGCAAAAAAAATGGGAGTGAAATCCACACCAACAGTTTTTATTAATGGAGTACGGCAAGAGATTAAATCGCAGAAGATTTTTTTTGAAGAACTGACCGAGTTTTTACGAGATTTGCAATAGTCTCTTTTTATTTTCCAAGATGAGTAAACCTGTAAAAAAAGCATTTTCTCCTTTCGAGATTATGAGTTGGCAATTTTTTTTGCACGTTTAATTAAACGCTCACATTCCTCTATTAATCCTTTTTCAAAAAGTATTTCAATATTAGTGAGCAGGTTTCTTAATTCAACATCAATACTATGGGTTGCATAATAGTTGCGCAGGCTTTTGAGAATAAGATCGTA
>CAZFSQ010000551.1:0-1574 GCA_964521975.1 uncultured Oligoflexales bacterium
TTAAATGCACAAAATAAAGATGCCATTGCCAATCGCGATTTAATTAAAAAATTAGATTGGATATCGAGATAAGGAAAACCATAAAAGTTTAAATCTCTTTCCTCTACTAGAAAAGAATTATACAAATTATTATGATCAACAATTTTGTTTAAAAAGTTATTCTTATCATCATAAAAGTGAAAAATATTTCCTACCACATTTGGATCCATAATTTGATAAGCTATATTTCCACTATCCAAATTAATTGATCTTAGTAAATGACAATTTGGTTCTATATCGCAAGTAAATAAGCCATGATCTTCAAAAATAGGCTTTAACTCCCAGGAATTATTTTCATTCATTGCAGCAAAGTGAGTCTCATTGATCACCGGAAATACCCTATCTTGAAACTCAACTAGATTTAATTTTTTAAGATCACTTGTTGGAGGGAAAGTACTTAAGAAAAAATTTTTCCAATGAATAATTTGCCCATCTTGCTTCCACTCATATATTTTTCCATCATCGCCTTTAACGTTAGTATTTATCCAAATAGAATCTGTATGAACATCATATTTGTAAGTAAAAGAAAAAGCTTTCAATGCAAAAATACTAAGCAAAAATACAAAAATACAATTTATTTTAAAGATATTTGTCAAGAATCGCATTTATCTATCCTCCAGTATTTTAAAATTAAAACAATAACTTTTTAATCAATCGCAACTTATTTTTCATCGGCGGAAACCTGAGTGAAAAATCAAACCGCGTGCTGCGTTTCATGATGCTTTTATGATGCGAAAAAAGATCAAATGAATATTTTCCGTGATAGGCTCCCATACCGCTCATACCAACACCACCAAAAGGTAAATGGGGATTGGCCAGATGAATTAACGTATCATTGACGCAACCACCACCAAAAGAAATTTCATCTAACACTTTTTTTTCAGTTTCATGATTTTCTGTGAATAAATAAAGAGCAAGCGGTTGATCTTTTGACTGTATGAAAGTGATTGCTTTATCAAGGGATTCAAAACTTATGACTGGTAATATCGGTCCAAAAATTTCTTCGTGCATCACCGAATCATTTTCAGTAACGTTTTGCAAAATCGTCGGAGCAATGTAACATTTTTTTTCATCAGATTCTCCACCATGAACAATTTTTTTTAAATCTATTAATTTAAGAAGACGATGAAAGTGTTGAACGGTAATTATTCTTCCAAAATCTTCACTTAACTTAGGATCATCACCAAAAAACTTTTGAATATAAAATTTTATTCTTGTAATTAATTCTTGCTCTATTTTTTTAGCGACTAAAATATAATCAGGAGCCACACAAGTTTGCCCCGCGTTATAAAATTTTCCCCACGTAATTCGTCTTGCAGCTGCATCCAAATTTGCATCCTCACAAACAATGCACGGGCTTTTACCTCCCAATTCAAGGGTCACAGGTGATAAATGTTCACTCGCAGCACACATAATAATTTTTCCAACTTGGGTACTCCCTGTAAAAAAAATATGATCCCAAGATTTTCTGAGTAAATTTTGCGTAACCTCTCCCCCACCCAAAACGACATCCATCAAATCACCGGAAAAATTTT
>CAZFSQ010000552.1:0-1573 GCA_964521975.1 uncultured Oligoflexales bacterium
TCTCAAACTCTCCCCCACTCCCTCAAACGCCCAAGGGCTTCGCCCCTGGACCCCAGAAAAAAGAGAATATCAACGCTATATTGGTTAACACATTTTGAAAAACTTTACGTTTAATTTTAATTTTCATACAACTTGCAGTAAACTTATTGCATGTTTTTTTTTATATTATATTTCGTTACTTCATTATCATACTCATTACCATTAGAAAAAGAGTCTTCCTCGAATCAATGCCTCCAGTGTCACGGTAATATGGCAATAAAGTCTATTCACGCTCCAAAACTACCCTCCCAATTTTCTATGAAATGGGACATGTTTGAGTTTGTTTCAGAACAAAGACCACCTTTTAATAAAATTCCTCAGCCTAACAAAATTTTAAAAGGAGCAACTTATTACGACTGGTCACAACAAAGCATGACAGAAATATATTATGATAAGTGTATCGACATTTTTCCTCATGGCAGAGACTATGCTTGTCAATTTACGAGCATTAAAGACCAAACCTTTTTAATTAAATTTATTGACCATGATCTCAAAAAACCAGAAGCATGTTGTTTATGGAGTCATGAACCATTTTGGGCACCGCGACCTGATGTAATTTCTAATATGGTATTTAAAAAATCTGTACCAATAGAAAATGAAAAAATAAAATATTGGATATTGGATATCCCGCTACCCGGTCCCTTTGGTTTTGGATTTTATGAAGACAAAAATATTCCAGCTTTCTTCTGGTTTCCTGTAATTTCTGGGTGGGTACAACAAAATTTTAAAAATATTAGAATAGAACCTCCAGATAAACGATTTTTTGAATTACCTGAACTATGTCAAAAAAAACTATCTTTATGCGAAAAAACCTAAAAATTTAAAATGCTAAGTAATTTTAAAATCACCTCCCCTCTCAAACCTCTCGGCGATCAACCACAAGCCATTCAAGAAATTGTAACGAGTTTTTCACGAGGTAACAAAAACCATACTCTCATGGGAGCCACAGGTTCAGGAAAAACTTTTACGATGGCTCAGGTAATTGAAAAATTACAAATCCCAACTATAGTGATCGCACCGAATAAAACCCTCGCGGCACAATTATTTTCAGAGCTACATAGCTTTTTCAAAAATAATGCGGTGGAATTTTTTATTAGTTATTATGATTACTATCAACCCGAAGCCTACATACCCTCCACCGACACCTATATCGCAAAAGACGCTCTCATCAACGATGACATTGACAAAATGCGACATGCGGCGACACGTTCACTGTTCGAAAGAAAAGATGTCATTATTGTCGCCAGCGTAAGTTGTATTTATGGCCTCGGCTCACCGCAGAATTATGCCAAACTTGTTTTAGAAATAAAACAAAAACAAAAAATTAAACGCACAGATCTTCTACGCAAACTTGTTGACATTCAGTATTCGCGATTTGATCAAGGGATGAAACGTGGATGTTTTCGTGTTCGCGGTGAAGTGATCGACATTCTCCCCTCTCATCAAAGAAATGAAAGTATTCGCATCGAATTATTTGGCGATGAAATTGACAGCATTCATATTATAGATACGCAATCAGGAAAAACATTGCGAC
>CAZFSQ010000553.1:0-1572 GCA_964521975.1 uncultured Oligoflexales bacterium
CGGTGATCCATTTTCCATCAAGATATTCAAATTTTTCCGTTGATAGGCATAGAATGAGGCCATCGAATACTTTTTTTTGCCCCTAAAAAAAGTCCCTATTTCTTGTTCTGTACAAAGAAACATCGGAGAAGAATAGAATTGAAGCTTCCATTTAAATTGATTTGATGCCGATTCAAGATCCTGGCTTAACCAATCGTCAGATAAGTCAGTTAGATGAATCTCCTCCACCCCTTTTTGAGCTAAAAGGGCAAAAAGATCCCCCCGTTTTTTTAATAGGGCAGATTCAAGATAAACAACGGTGTAGCCTTTTTTGACTAAATATTCCAAATAAGCTTTCATGGACGCGCGCATAAGAACGAGCTTTTGCTTGTGAAAAGGCTGCACCTTAAAAAAAAGGAATTCTTCCGCTAAGTAGACTGGACGTGAAAGATCCAAAGCAGGATGTTTTTCGAAAAGCTGATTCGGAAAAATAAGAGTGATATCTTTTTGCTTCAAATTAGATCACCGCTCCATTATAGGGTCCAAACATTTTTAGATCTTCCGGTAAATGAGTGCTTTTTTTTCTAAGTATAAAATTAACGATGGAAACGATATAACGATATAACGATGGAACAAGACAAAAAACCACCTAACTTTCTCTAAAAAAACCTATCGTTACATCGATATATCGTTTCCATCGTTGATCTTGTTTTGGGGTAGAAATTTTACTTCGAACTTTGGGTTTCAGCAAACTGTGGAGGTTTGTTGAGTATATTTTTTTCCTATCTCTAATATCCTGCGTCTACTGTTACCTGAAAGCTGAATGGGATTTTGAGTACTCATTTACCGGATGAACCACTATTACAAAGTTTTTTTTGATAACGACCAAAATGGAGAATTCAGAGATGAGCAAGTTAGATTTTCATGCTGAACAAAAAATTGTTGAAAGCTATATTAATTTTTATAATACATTTCAAATTGACGAGATGGCCGATCTTTTTACAGAAGATTGGCTCTTTCAAAATATTAGCAACTCTTCTGGTTCGATAGAATGCAGGGGTAAAGAGGAGTTATTGAAATTAGCGACGCAAAGCGCTTTGCTTTTTAAAGAAAGAAAACAAATCATCACCAACTGGGTGATCGGTGAACATAAGATTGCGGTTGAGATCGATTATATTGCCACCCTTGCCCATGACTTGCCAAATGGCCTAAAGAAAGGGGATCGGCTGGAATTGAAAGGCGTTTGCATCTATGAGTTTGAAGCAGGCAAAATTAAAAGGCTGGCTGATTTTTCTTAATTTATTTAACCATCTTTCTCCTATTAGACATCAGAACCAGCGCAGAATAATGATGCTGTAATTTAGATTGACAGGAAGCAGCTAGCACCCTAAACTTGTCTTCTTTTTCCAATAGCGAGAATCCCATGATAAAACAATCCCTCTTAATCATTTACACGATTTGCTTTTTTTGCCTTCTTTCATCTCCTTTGCATGCTTTGAAAGCTAAGCCGTTCGCTTCCGAAGAGGTTGCCGATGCTTATTTGACAGAGCATTATAACTTAGGATGCAACTATTATAATCAGGAATCGTGGCG
>CAZFSQ010000554.1:0-1570 GCA_964521975.1 uncultured Oligoflexales bacterium
GGAAAAATTCTTGGTTTTCAAGTTTCGCAAATTGATCAAATGAGTATCTTTCATAAAAGCGGGTTTCAAGAAAATGATGTTATTACCTCGCTTAATGGGCTAGCTCTTAATTCGGCGGCCGGTGCTATTAACATTTTAAAGTCACTCAAAAGCGAATCAAGTGTTGAGATAGAATTGCTACGTAATGGAACTGTTCAAAAAATTAGCCTTACTGTACAATAAAAAAAATGAACTGGTCTCCTGAATCATGGCGAAAATTTCCGATCACGCAACAACCGATATATCAGAATGCTTTTACGACGAATGATATACTGGAGCGAGTTTCTCTATTACCGCCGTTGGTTAGTCCGCAAGAAATTTTACATTTAAAAAGTTTGCTCAAAGAAGCATCTCTTGGCAAAAGATTTGTTTTGCAGGGGGGGGATTGTGCAGAACGTTTTCAAGACTGTAATCCAGAATCTATTACGAGCAAATTAAAAATTATGCATCAAATGTCGATTGTTTTAAATTATGGTCTAAAGATTCCTACGATCCTCATAGGACGTATTGCTGGACAATACGCAAAACCAAGAAGCCATGAGTATGAATGTGATAAAAATGAAAATAAAATTTATGCGTTTAAAGGAGACTGCATTAACGATATCAAAGCTGATCCTCTCCATCGCACCCCGAATCCCAATCGACTTCTGCAAGGATATCAACATTCCTCTTTTACGTTTGATTATTTAAGAGAGCATACTCAAGATTTTTTCGCATCTCATGAGGGGTTGCTATTAGGGTATGAAGAATCGTTGACTCGACTCGATTTAAATTTTGGTAAGTATTTTAATTTTGGTACTCACATGCTCTGGATTGGGAATCGCACGAGAGATTTAAAAGGGGCACATGTTGAATACTTTCGTGGTATTTCAAATCCTATCGCCGTTAAAATAGACGGAAATATTTCTCCACAAGAATTAAAAGAACTCGTTAAAGTTCTTGACCCTGATAAAGAACCGGGGCGATTAACTTTGATTACCAGATTAGGTAAAGAAAATGTTCAGAATTTTTTGCCGCAGTTTATTCAAATGATCAAAGAATCGGATCATCCTGTGCTTTGGATTGTGGACCCGATGCATGGCAATACAATTAGAACTCAAGGCGGAATTAAGACAAGAAAATTTGATGATATTTGCGAAGAATTAAAATTGACATTTAGAATTCATCAAAAAATGAAATCCATCTTAGGAGGGGTTCATTTTGAGTTAACCGGAGATAATGTAACCGAGTGTTTAGGAGGCACAGAAGGAATAACTTTGGAAGACCTTTCACGGGCTTATGAAACCTATTGTGATCCACGTTTAAATTATAGCCAAAGTTTAGAAATGGCTTGTTTGATTTCTTCATTATTCAGTAACACTAAAGTCTAAAAAAAAATCACCGATAGTTTTAATAATTCATAAGCATTTGAATATGGGAGATTGTTTATGGCCTATCTTGAAATGAATTCTCGAATGGTTTTTTTGATTGTGGACCATTTTGAAAGCAATGCCGCTGCTTTAACAACGACTCTCAAAAAAATTGCGTATAA
>CAZFSQ010000555.1:0-1569 GCA_964521975.1 uncultured Oligoflexales bacterium
CGATGATGGAAACAGGAACGAAGCGTTGCATAGTGGAGAGGAGTATAGCAGAGAAAGAGCGTTTGCGCGAGAAGGGGAGGAGGAGATAGATTCCAAGCCATGCGCTGTGCGTATGTACGATTCTTCAGTTTTTCAGAACCACCTCCCGCTCCTCAGGGGTAAGTTCGTAGAGATCAAAAACCAACTCATCAATCTCTCGCTCAAGCTCAGCGGTGTCGGCTTTGGGGTTGTCTTTTTTGACGGTGAGGATCTGGTCGACGAGGGATTCGATTTGAGTGGCGAGTGGTTGATTAATGGGGGTGATTTGGGGTATTGGAAACCGTTCTATTGTAGATTTTTTTAATGTATAAGCCCCACCTGCTGTCATTACTCCAATTAAAGAAAAACAAAATTTCATCAAGGAGCTATTTAAAATTCCTAAAATATATTTAAGAGATAAATCTTTTGAAACTAAAAAGAACGCACCGCTTGTTAGAAAATGCTTTTCATTATCAATTGTAAATCCCCAATCATCAGCAGTTAATGGCCAAATAATTTTAGAATAATTGAATGAAGGTATAAATGCACAGTGCCTTAGGTTTGTCCATTCTTTACCCTTGTCAGTTCTATCTTTGACTTTTCCTTCATCTCGCTCATCAATGCCTAAAATATATTTATATGCTGTCGGATAATCGTTTTGAAGATTGATAGGAGATATATTTTGATAGCCATTATGTGAATTTAATAAAAATAAATCATCATAATGATAAAAATACTTTTTAATATCCTTTCCTTTTAAGAGTGGTTTAATGATATCTAAATTACCAATCTCATTTACATTTTCCTGTGTTAAAATAAATGCTGGATCATAGCCTGTTGTAATACCTCTTTTTATTTCGATTGATTCATATTCTTTTATGGCTATTCCATTTTTCTTGATTGTCTCCCAAATATCAACTCCTTTATCTTCTGAAATTCTCCATTCATTTTCAGTTGTATAATCAAATAAATTGAAGCTTTCCGTTTTTGGAGGGAAAACTTCTCTCCAATTTTTTAGTTTTTTATACTCAATTGCTTCTGCTTCTCTTTTTTGAGCTTTATTTTGAGTAATCGTAATGCAACTTGAAACTAAAACATTTTCAAATATTGGGACTTGTTCAAAATTGATTATTTGTAGAATTTGTTTTTCAGATAAAAATTTTCTTAATCGTTTTCCATAATCTGTACTGAAAAACTTATTTGTGCATATGTACGATTGAACACCATTTTCTTTTAGAATGTTTAGACCTTTTTCATAAAAATAAACACTTAGATCTGAAGAACTTGTATATACTTCATAAATCGGTTTGAGCTGACTAGCTATGCCTTTTAATTTTTTATGTTCAACATACGGCGGATTCCCAATCACCACATCAAACCCACTCACTCCAAACATAAACTCAGGATCAAAAAACTCCGCTACCACTTCCTCATCAAACGGATGATAGCTCTTGAGCTGATTTTCCTTGTCCGAAGCAAACATATTTCTCTGTCCGCCCTCGATCAGCTTTTCAAATCTCTTTTTCAAATCCGCTTTACTCTTTTTACTAC
>CAZFSQ010000556.1:0-1568 GCA_964521975.1 uncultured Oligoflexales bacterium
TTTCAACTATTTTGACGGCTGGTTTGACAGCTTCTTTTTTATCTTCCAAAGAAACTTCCGCTTGCTTCACATCTTTCTTTAATTCATTTTCATTAAGAATTTCATTTTTGCTCAGAGCACTCACGCTCGAATAAGTATTCGACAAATAAATCGCAGCTCCAGATACCAATAGACCTGCAATCCAGAGATAATTACGATTTATTTTTTTTTCTTGTCTAATTATTTTTCTATTGAAAAACACCTCTGGAACAGTCTCCGTTTCAAGCAACGATTTTCCTCGTTCAGCAAAATCATTTTTTTGATATTCGCTGACAAAGTAAGGATCAAAAGAATTGACTAAGATCCAGGTTTTATCACTGGATTTAATCGCATCACCTAATTTGATGTGAGAAATGTCGATCAATTCTCTTTCAGCAACAAAAAATTTTTCGTTCAGAGCATCAGTTTTTTTCAATTCCACAATTCCCTCACCCGTATCATTTCCAAGAGTAATTCCAAGCAAAGGTGTAACCTCAACATATTCACCTTGCGGTAAAAACAATTTCTCTTCTACGGAACCTACTTCCAGTAAATAAAAACCTTTTTTGTTTTTTTCTTCATGCATCATCATTGTAAAAACTTCCTTACATAAGCTAGTTTTTGTTCAAATATTTTTGCTTGATCTGATCCTGAAAAATATTTTTTCAATGTCTCCAAAGGAACTAACGCATCTTGAAATTGCTTAAGTGAAATAGCTCTTTCTGATTCAAACAATAATTTATTGATCGTTAATTTTTCTTCATCCTGAATTTGTTTTTTAAGCAGTGACATATCACTTACAAGCACATTGATATTGCTTTTATCTTTTAAAAACTCTGAAATTTTATTCACAATATTTTTTGCTTCAAACAGATTATCAAGAGCAATGCTTCGTTCATTAAAAAATCTTTTCGCAGCAGCTATTTCATCTTCCACCCAACGATATTCATAGGGGCTGACAGGAATGGGACTAAAAACAATTAAATTTTTGATGAGGTAGACAGAATTTCCTTGATGCCTAAACTTAATTTCGTTCATCTTACCCTGCACCCAATCTATTTCTTGGCTGTTAAACGATTTTTCACAAAATGCATCCACGCAATTTTTTTCCACCTGTGAGGTCCAAATTGTTTTTTGATTTACTTGCAATTGTACTTCGTTTTCCTCATCTAATCCCCCCACTTCAAATCTCAAAACGAGGTTTTGTTTCACATCATTTTCTGGAAGAAACACCGATAGTGTTGCTCCATTTTCATATCCCTTTGTTACAGAATTTAACCCAACTTTTTGTGTCATTGTTTTACCTAAAGGAATTTCATACGACGTTTGAGAATGATCCAACTGCGGATTGAAAAAATTTAATTGATGAATTGAAACAATAGAAAATATCAAAAGTAAACTCCACGCCCACACTTTCAGTCGATACTTTTGTGAAAATTTTCTTCCTAAATATTTTTGGAACGTTTCTGGAATTTTTTGAAAGGCTCTTCTTTCGACATTTAAAAAATTTAGCCAAATTATTTGCCAACTATGAAATCGGCTCTCATCAG
>CAZFSQ010000557.1:0-1568 GCA_964521975.1 uncultured Oligoflexales bacterium
CATTTTCTATTTTTTGATCGAGCAGTTTTCCCGTTTTCTGATCTTTAAAATAAATAGTGTAGACCCGGTCTCCCTTTGTATCGACGGCATAGGCAAACAATTCTTGATTTGAAAAAAAATCTGGATAGCTTACATGAAATGAGTCAAAGCCACGGGCCAGTTCATTCACATTGAGCAGGACTTCTTCAGGACTATTAGGCTTTAATGCCTTTCGCAGATAAATTGGATACTGTTCATTTTTTATCGTTTTTGTAAAATATTCATAGTCACCGTGTTTGAATGGAACACTGCTGTCTTCTTCTTTTATTCTGGCCCGCATTTCTGCATAGAGCTTTTCTCTCAAGTCCTCGGTGTCTTTCATTAATTCATTGGTGTAATTATTTTCGGCTTTTAAGTAGTCTAAGACTTCGGGAGACTTTTTATCTTTTAACCAAAAATAGTTATCTATCCTTGTATCCCCATGCTTTTTTAAGAGAACGGGCTTTTTAAGGGCTTTGGGCTCGTTAGCTCCAAAGCTAGATTGTGATAGAACGATGAAAAATATTATGAGAAAAACCCGACTTGTCATAAAAAAACTCCGCTTTTAAGTTGAAAGGATTTTAGCCTCTCAATTTCATAAATGCACCTATTCCTTTATTTCATGGTGACGAAATAACCCAAAAAGCTTCGTTCTTAGATGTACCCAGTGTCAAAACAGCCCTAAATTATGACTAAATTTTGGCATCTAATCTGCTTATTCTTCACCGTTGTGTTTTTAAATCTCAGGGGAAATTTATGAGTTTGAAATTTTTATTTTCTTCAATTTTACTCTTTACGGCCGTCATGCTGATTTCTGTTTTAAATGTCGCGAGCACAAATAACTCCAAAATGGCATCCGTCTTTGAAAATACATCTTTAGCAGAGACAAATTTCAGATAAAAGAAAGGGCACAGGTAAAATTTTTTACTGTGCCCAACGAATAAGAATCTGACTATCTAGAAATGACTCTCACTTTTCGTTGCAAAATCTTCCAAATAAGGCGGGCCAAGAAGTGATTCATAAAAATGTGAGGGGGACATCTTTCCAAACACGGCCACCATTAATTCATTGATATTTTCAACGAAAACAAATTCCATACCTTCTTTTACAGTCATAGGTAATTCAGCTAAATCCTTAGCATTTTTCTTTGACATGATAATTTTTTTAATCCCAGCCCGGTGAGCTGCAATTAATTTTTCCTTCACACCACCAACTGGCATCACAGCTCCCCGAAGTGTAATTTCACCCGTCATCGCCAATTTCGGATCGACAGCTTTATCGAGCACTAATGAGCAAAGAGCAATAAAAATGGTGATCCCTGCTGAGGGACCATCTTTGGGAATGGAGCCCGATGGAACATGAATATGAAAATCAGTTTTGGAAAAATCAAAGCCTGTGACTAACTTTGAAAGTTTTGATCTCACCAAACTCAGTCCAATGTGAGCCGACTCGCTCATGACCTCACCGAGCTTACCCGTGAGTTGAATTTTTCCATTTCCCGGCATCATGGCACTTTCAATAAAAAGGATGTCACCTCCGACCGGAGTCCA
>CAZFSQ010000558.1:0-1565 GCA_964521975.1 uncultured Oligoflexales bacterium
ATAAATCAAGTACATTTTTTCTTCTTTTTTTATCCAACGTTATTCTGGATTTTTTGTTTTCTTTAATTTCAGAAATAATTAAGTCATGCCTACCATCTATTTTCACAATATTTAACGTATCTAAAGCGGGCACAATCTCAGAAGGAATATTTTTTTTTAATAAGGCATCTCTTAAGAGCTTTTTCTCACAGTCATTTAATGCGTCTTTTACCCAGTTTTCTGCCAAAATCTTAGATTTTTCTTTATCTGTAGTTAATTCAATAAAAAGATGTCTTACAGCGACAAGATTCAAATGATTGAGGTAAGACAAAACATTTGTTATTTGATTAGTGTGAGAATGCATCGTCTTAACCAAAGAAACAATACTTCTTAAAGACTTCACCCAAATACTACGATGCTCTGTTGCAAAATCTCTACCAGCATAATTAGTTGTCTTATAAAAAAAGCCCTCTGAAAATGCTTTCAAATTTAATCTTAAAGTTTTTTCTATGAATGCATCTAATACAGCAATCAATTGATTCCCATCTTGATTATCATAGTACATATTTCTTGAAAGCGCGGCCGTTGCAAGTCGAATAAGAATTTCGCGAATAACAGCCAAAGGGTGTTTTAAACAATCAGCTTCTGTCTCCGAACTCCAGTCTCTTTTTTTTGTGCCAAGCAATAAATCATTTAAATGACTGATATATTCTTGTCTCATTAAATTTGCCGGCGGATCTAAGCTTGCAATAAGTGGATTAAAAGTGATTTGTTTTGAACCTTTGTGTTCCTCGGTCATTATTTCTGCTGCCACAAGAACGTAGTTTGACCACCAACCGGGAACCGGTTTTTCACCTGCAGCAGCCAGTTGAGGAATTTGTTCAACACCTCGCTTATCCATTGTCTCTCTGAGAATACGGACAATTTTATAATTATCCTCTGTAAGTACAATACTTTTTTCCTGCATGCTGACATTAACTGGCATTAGAGGTTCCTCACAATGAATGTTAAAAAAATGAATTTAGAGATCTATTCCTAATGATAAAAAATGCTGAGAAATCTTGACCTATTAATCCACAACTCTATATTTTGAATACGAAACGAGGAAAAAAAGAATGAAAAAGCTGCTCATCATGCTTTCATCAATTTTAAAACTTGAGGTCAAGTACAGCATGATTTTTATTAGTATTATTGGAAGACCCAAGCGTTAAAACGATTCCTTATTAACGCATCCACCCAACAAATAATACGAATTGTACACCAATCGGTTGGTAATTCAAAAGTATTTTTCGTTTCTGAAATAAGATTGTTTAAAAAATGTGCTATATGAGGTGCTAAGGTCATTTTTAAATTTCCGATACGGTGGTTTATCGGCATTCTTGTATTTTTTCAACCGGGATATAAGTAACCGTATTATTAATCCTTTAATTTTAGGGGGTCAAGTCCAATTTTTGCTGTAAATTGATTTCATAGACTCATTTCCTTCCCATGCATTTTTTATCGATAGAACATTGGATCGATTTTTATCATGCTCTGTTTTCCACTCCTGAAATTCATCCATCTCCAAATAACGTCGGCCTTGCCAA
>CAZFSQ010000559.1:0-1564 GCA_964521975.1 uncultured Oligoflexales bacterium
GCTGCGGTGCTGGATGGTTATATTTCTGATATTGGTATGACATTTTGTTATGGTCTCAATTCTGACTATGAACAAGTGATGCAGTTTTTAAAAAAACTTCGCCGCCAAATTCCTTCCTTGTTTTTAACGATTCATCGGGGAGGAGATGTTTGGCGAGCGATAGATCAGATGATCAAAAAAGAGGGATATGAAAACATTCATAAGCTATATCCATTTGGTGTCTTGGGTCATCGAGTTTATCATTCAATAGAAAAATTATCTCAAGCCGAATTTTTAAACTTTGGTTGGCAGTCCTATTGGGAAGTTTTATCGCGGGGTCTTTCGAGTCAATTGTTAGGTAAATTTTTTGAGGGTGACTTAAACGGGATGTGGGCGATTGAGCCCCATTTAGGATTTAAAAATTTCGGTGTAAAGTTTGAAGAAATGTTAGTGGTTGAGGATGAAAAAATTTATTGGCTTGATGAGTTTGAAAAATCAGAAACACCACAAATAATTCATCAAGGGGTTTAATTTAATTCATGATTCAAAAGAATGATAAAAATCGGAAAATAGTTGTGGTAACAGGAGGAGCTTCGGGGATTGGTCTGGAAATTTGTAAAATTTTTTTAAAAGATCATCACCAAGTTCATTTAATAGATTTTAATAAAGATCGTCTTGTAGAATTAAATTCTGAATCTCAAAAAAACGGAGATTTTTTAGATACCCACCTCTGTGATGTATCATCTTTTAATGACTTAAAAGCAGTCTATGAAAAAATAATTTTGCAAGAGGGTCATATTGATATTTGGGTGAATAACGCAGGACTTTCTGAAATTAAAAATTTTTCAAAATGTCAGGTTGAGGATATTGCAAAAATTTTAAACTGTAATCTCATGGGAAGTATCTATGGAACGAAGCTTGCTCTTGAAGGAATGGAACATTATGGGAGTGGCCATATTGTCAATATTTCATCGGTGGCGGGCCATTTGTCAGCACCTTATATTGCTTCTTATTGTGCTGCTAAGCATGGTGTTGTTGGATTCACACGATCCGTTCAAGAGGAATTAAAATTAAAAAATTCTCCGATCAAATTGCAATTAATTTCTCCTGGATTCGTGGACACAAAAATTATGAAACATGAGGATAAAACAGTTTTTCCAGAGTGGCTTAGTTTTTTAATTGATTCTCCAGAGGGGGCAGCAGAAAAAATTGTTGTGGGAATGAAATCAAAATTAAATGAAATTTATCCATCAAAAAGTTCTAAATTTTTAGCATGGTCAAATCGCCTTTTTCCTAATTTAACAAGAAAACAAGCCAAACTTCTTTTAACAAAAAAAGTAAGCGACTTAATTTTTAATAGGTTGCAAGAGTATTAGAAGTTGAGTGAGAAGAATTCAGAACATAAATTTTTTCAACAAGATGCCCAGGCACTCCTCCCTTCGGGAGTCGTTGGGCATGACGTCCATTCTTTGTCATCCCCAATGAGCACCGAAGGTGCGAATGCCTGGGGATCTTTGAGCAGATTAAATTTACCTGAAAAGAAGATTCAAATTACGTCATGGGGAAGAGTTTTTCATGTAGATGA
>CAZFSQ010000560.1:0-1563 GCA_964521975.1 uncultured Oligoflexales bacterium
ATCTCGAAGGTTGCACCGCCCCGATGCGAGATGAGAATCAACTCCACGCTGCGGTGGTTGAATTGGTTGCTTTGAAAGATGCTGAAATAAAATATTCTACGGTACAAAATTGGTATGCTGGAGATGCTCAGGGTAAAGGCGGTATTTATAACTTTGTCACGAAACGCGGAATTTGTTCAGGTGAGAATGCAAAAATTTCTTGGACCCAAGTCGAAACCGGTTCGGCCATCACATGGAAATATCCAAGCGTTATTTTAAAAGGTGATCACAGCCAAGGAGAATTTTATTCCGTTGCGATTACCAATCATAAAATGCAAGCGGACACAGGTTCTAAAATGATTCACATTGGAAAAAACACTCGCAGTAAAATTATTTCTAAAGGTATCAGCACGCATGAGTCAAATAATTCCTATCGCGGGCAAGTCAAGATTCAAAAAAATGCGGACCACGCTCGCAATTATTCGCAGTGTGATTCTTTACTCATCGGCGGTAAAGCTAAAGCTAACACCTTTCCTTATATCGAAGTGCAAAATAAAACTGGTGTGATTGAACATGAGGCAAGCACCTCAAAAATTAGCAGCGATCAAATTTTGTACTGCAAATATCGCGGCCTCTCTGAAGAACAAGCTATTTCGCTTATTCTGAATGGATTTTGTAAAGAAGTTTTTAAGGAATTACCGCTCGAATTTTCCGTCGAGGCCGTTAAACTTTTAGAGATGAAATTGGAAGGAACGATTGGATGATAAAAAAGATCCCCAGGCATTCCTCGCTTCGCTCGTCATTGGGGATGACAGTGCAGCCCCCTCTGTCATGCCCAACGAGCGGAGCAAGTGCATGGGCATCTTAATATTCCACAACAGAAAGGAAGAATTCACTTGCTAAACATTCAAAACTTACACGCAACGATTGGACAAAAAGAAATTTTAAAAGGGTTAAATCTTTCCATTCGTGAGAATGAAGTTCACGCCATCATGGGACCGAACGGTTCAGGGAAAAGCACTCTTTCAAAAATTATTGCAGGTCATCCTGATTATAAAGTCACTCAAGGGGAAATTATTTACGAAAACGATTTAAAATCTAAAAAACTTTTAGATATGTCTCCCGATGAAAGAGCACGGGAAGGAGTTTTTTTAGCGTTTCAATACCCCATCGAAATTCCAGGTGTACAAAATAGTGAATTTTTACGTGCAGCTTTTAACTCTATCTGTACCCATCAAGGGGTTGAAGAAATGGACTCCGTCGATTTTCATGACCTACTTAAGACAAAATTAAAACAACTCAATATGGATGAAAGTTTTTTACGTCGCCAAGTCAATGTTGATTTTTCTGGGGGCGAGAAAAAAAGAAATGAAATTTTACAAATGGCTGTTCTATCACCAAGGCTTTCCATTCTTGATGAAACCGATTCGGGATTAGATGTCGATTCATTACGTTTGGTTGCTGAAGGAATTAATAAATTACGTCGTCAAGATAATGCTTTTATTTTAATCACTCATTATCAAAGAATTCTAAATTATATTGTTCCTGATTATGTCCATATTCTTCACAATGGAAAAATTATTA
>CAZFSQ010000561.1:0-1553 GCA_964521975.1 uncultured Oligoflexales bacterium
CATCGCTGGCGCGCTTCATCACGAGGGCTTTTTTATGAGTAGAATCGGTGATGATCGCGCCGACGACAAAGCGTGCTATTCCGTCTTTTGTTGCTTGTTCGACTAAGACATTAGTTTCAATGGGTAGCTTTTTTTTTAAGAAGTGCACTTCAATGGCATTTTTCACTTCATTGCTAATGTTGTATGCGTTGACTTCGGTGCTGTTGAGCCACGCATAACCTTCGTGTTCTTTGGGTTCTAATTGAACACGTCCGGCGGCTGTCACTGCGAAATTAAATTGACGCGTGAGTTTGCCGCTACCGGAGTTATAGTCAAAATAACCCAAGTATTGGTCGATGCTTTGAATATCGAGAGCGGATTCTTCTTTGGTTTCGCGTTTTAAGGCGTCGAGCAGTGATTCGCCGTCTTCCACTTTTCCGCTGGGTAATTCATACAATCCTGGCATGAAGTCATCGCTCGCACGTTTTAAGCAGAGTACTTTGTCATTCATGTCAATTAATGCGCCCACAACAAACCGTTGCACTTGTCGTTCTTGAGCTTGAGAGACTAGTTTTTCAATCACACTTTTGAGGTTTTTCATAATCTATTTCCTTTTGATGGTTGTTTGGTGTCGCAAAAAGGATTAAATATAAAAATGCATTCAAAGAGAGCTTGCTAGAAAACGAGGGTCATTCCTGGTAGTTTTACGAGGTTTCTTGAGAAGAGGGGAGGGGAAGAGGCTTTTTTTTTAAAAATGATTAACTTATCATGTATGTGATATCTTTCGTGTTTTTCAATGCTTTTATTGTGTTTTTTCAGAAATTGAATTTTGATGAGTGTTTAGGTGTTTTTGTGCTCCTCTAAACTCGCTTTAAATTTTTTCTGGAATACCTTGTGAATCAAATAGAGATAATGAAAATCAGAGAGGGTAATACTAAATTTTTTATAATAATGTGCTATTAGAGGTTAAAAATGACAATAATAAATCGCGAAAGTTTTGATAGAGAAGTTTTTTCTCAAGTTTTTTTTAGTCTTTCTGCTAATCCACACTTTGAGTTTATTTTTTTTACAAAAAAATTAGAGATAATGGGTTGGATTTTAAAAGAAATTATATTTTTAATGCGACGGCACAATTTAAATGATGAGAAAAGCAAAAAAAAATTAAGTGATTTGTTGAGTTCGCCTAGTAATATTAAGAGAGATGGGCGGCCATTAGTTGAGATTTGGGTTGATGAGGCAAAAAAAAGCCTTGGAGTAATATCGTCGGCAAAAGGTGATGAGCAAGAGATGCTCGAAAAATTTGTTTCTGCTGCTGCAAAAGGTTTAATGCAAAAGACAGAGGCTTATTTTGATTTTTTTATAAAAGAACACAATGCTTTTCAGAAAGAGAATGCTAATAGAAGAGTAAGGCCCGGAGATTCAATTGTCAAAAGCAAGTCGCCCTCAAAAAACCCTGGTAAGTTATAGATATCTCAAAGTCGATTGTACTCAGTTTTTGCTTGTTGTATTTACATTTTTTAGTTATGTAATGAATCAAAAAGATTCACGTTAGAGCAGCCTCGCGTTATTGATTT
>CAZFSQ010000562.1:0-1545 GCA_964521975.1 uncultured Oligoflexales bacterium
AAAGCACCCCGATTCTAATGCTGCTTTAATGGAATAAGCAATTATGGGTAGCCCATTAAAGTCTTTAATATTTTTTCGTGGGATTCTTTTACTACCACCTCGTGCTGTTATGATTGCAACGGATCTTGTATTCATTTTAACCAACGTATTCCATTTTCATGGCAGTACCTTTTTTCAAATTACATTTTATTTTTTTTCCAAGAAGCATTTCATAATATTTTGGAGGAAGTCCAAGACCGGGGCGTATACATCTTAAATTTTTCTCATTTAAAATATCGCCCTCGTTCACATCTTCCGCTATATAAATTGAACGACGATAAGTAAGACTTTTAGTTTCATCCTCACTTCTATCATAAAAAACTTTTCCCAGCGACTCCCAAGCCTTTTTAGATTCTTTAACGAGTAAACTAAACTCGGCTGGCTCCATTGAAAATGCGGAGTCAACTCCCCCCTCTGACCTGTCTAAGGTAAAATGCTTTTCGATTACAGTCGCTCCCATGGCCACGCTGGCGATTGCAACCCCAACACCCATTGTATGATCAGAAAGACCAACTTCAACACCAAAACGGTTACGCAAATCAGGAATAGTCATTAAGTTAGCATCTTTTGGGGTTGCTGGATAAGCGCTCGTACATTTCAAAAGGATCAAATCTTTGCACCCCGCACTTCGTGCTGCTTCGATCATTTCTGCAAGTTCTTCAAGATTAGCCATTCCTGTTGAAATAATGATGGGCTTACCAGTCATTGCTACTTTTTTAATTAATGGAATGTCAGTATTTTCAAAAGATGCAATTTTATAAAAATCTACATCTAATTTTTCTAAAAAATCTATCGCAGTAAAATCAAAGGGTGTGCTAAAAAAAAGAATACCTTTTTGCTCACATCTCTCTTTTATAGCTAAATGCCATTCCCATGGAGTCATTGCTTCACCATAAAGCTTATAAAGGCTTTTTCCTTTCCATAAACTTTTAGGGTCATCAATAAAAAATTCTCCCTCAGAAATATCCAAAGTCATCGTTTCTGGAGTGTATGTTTGAATCTTTAAAGCATGTGCCCCTGATGCCGCTGCCGCATCTACAATCGCCAATGCTTTTTCTAAAGACTGGTTATGATTTCCAGACATTTCTGCAATGAGAAAAGGGGGATAATCAAGGCCAATTGTTTGATTTGCTATTTTTATCTTTTGTTTCATGTTTTACTCTATAAATCGACTCATTTTGTATAATATATCTTAGAAGGAAAAATAAAATATGCCAATTGCTTTTAGGGTTGATTCATCTACGAAAATAGGAAGCGGCCACGCCTATCGGTGCTCCAGCCTGGCGTTACAAATTCGCCAACAGATGGGAAGCCATTTACCTAATAACATTCTTTTTATTTCAAAAGATTCTCCTGGCAATTTCTCGATGATAATGGAAAAAAATGGCTTTAATGTTCTGGAAATCAGTGATTGTTTAGATCAAGAAGCGGATGCTCTCGAAACCCTAGCAATTCTCAGGAAGCACCAAGTCAATACACTTATAATCGATCACTATGATATTGGTT
>CAZFSQ010000563.1:0-1541 GCA_964521975.1 uncultured Oligoflexales bacterium
CTCTTCCACATCAGCGTCGCTATGCCAAACACGAATTCCTTTACCACCGCCACCCATCAGAGCTTTTAATGTTACAGGATACCCTAGTGAGTGCGAAATTTTTTTGGCTTCGTCTAATGTTGGGATCGGATCTTTGGGTCCAGGAATGGTAGGGATTTTACATTTCTCAGCAGCTTTTTTCGCAGCCAGTTTATCACCAAATGTTTTTAATACATCAACGGAGGGACCAATGAAAGTTATTCCTGCTTCTTTACACCCCTGAGCAAATTCTGCATTTTCTGACAGAAAACCATAACCCGGATGAACTGCATCAGCATTCACACGTTTGGCAAGTGCAATAATATCTTGCCAGTTTAAATAGGCATCCAGCGGTTTACCTGGAACGCCAATTTTATACGCTTCATCAGCTTTAAAACGATGGAGAGCCAAACGATCTTCATGCGAGTAAATACCAATCGTGCGGATTTCAAGTTCCGTGGCAGCACGAAAAATACGAATGGCAATTTCCCCTCGATTTGCAACAAGTAGTCGATTGAATAGCATTTAATTTTTTATATCAACGAGATCATTATTTTTATCTAATGAAACGGAACATTTTCCATTTTTAGTTATTTTTAGAGTTGATTCGATTTCAAGAGCGTCTGTATTTTGTGACGTTTTTAAAAATGCTTTAAGTTTCAAATTTTTATTTTCCATCTCCGTAAGATTTAAAACCAAATTTACTTTTTCTTCTTTACCGTCTTGAACATTAAATTTAACTGTGGCCTCTTCAAGAATATTGAGCAGCGAATCTTTTTTTAACCCCGTAACAAGAGAATTAGACTGCACATCAAACTTCATGCTGGGTAACAATCCCGTTGTATTATTTTCTTGATACGTTGTGATGTAGCTTCCGTTAGAAGTAAGTTTCAATTTTCCTTCTGTAATATCTCCTTCTGAGAGGCTGCTCATTTTAATTTGAAAATCTTTAAATAAATTTCCAAGCTCCCCAGAACAAGGTGAAGATTTACATCCTATATTTAATTTGACGAGAATACCCACAGAGTTTTCATCTGAAGACCCTCCCAAAATAATATCTTGGTTCATCTCAGGAAGTTCTTTCGTTGGAGACGCTTGATAAGCAATTACTGTATTGGGTTCACTTACTTTTTTGAGATTAAATCCACATTTGGCCGCATCTTCGAGCTTAATATCGTTTTCAAAAACTCGGTACGATGATTTTAATTGTTGAATCGCTTGCTGATAAGTTGATTTAATTTTAGAAATTGCATTTTCACAACTTTCGCCATCCGTTAATTGAAAATTTGATTCGCCACTGATGGCTGTATTGGGTTGCATCAAACTAAAAATATTCGCACTTTCGCAATTACTTGAATCGTTAGGAGTCTTCTCATCTGAAATCAACTGCATCGCTAATTTATTTTTTGTCGAAGTTGCGGCAGGAATGCTGTCTGCTTTCTCTGTCATCTTTTTAAATTTTTCGAGTCGCGAAAGAAAATCTTTTTCAGTGCCGTGATTAGAAAAACTCCATGGTGATTTAG
>CAZFSQ010000564.1:0-1540 GCA_964521975.1 uncultured Oligoflexales bacterium
GAATAACTTTTCCGTGACATAAATCTTGAAACAAATTTTTAATATATTGAGCTGTTAAGTTTTTTTCTAAAAAATCATAAGCTGTTTTTGATCTTGCCAAAACACCGATATTACAAGTGTCACCCTTATCACCACTACGGGTAAGACAAATCTTACTAAGAGATGTAAGTTTTTTATCATGCGATTTTTTAATGATCGTATGAATCGAAATAGTCACTTTTTTTGCAATCTGAACATTTGATTTTTTTTCTTGATAATTTCCTTGATAGGTTTTCAATTCCATCTCTGGATGAGAAAAACTACTATGGCTAAGAATAGCCAGCTTAGGTTCTACAAAATTTTTATCTATCAGTGCTGGCCAATAAGAAACTACATCTTGAATTTTTCCAAGCCCCCCCGAAACAGCTACCCCAGCAGGACCACCAAGAATAAGAGCGGGAATTGTTTTGGCGAAAACTTTTAAAGATTTTTCTTCATAGCAATGTGCGTTAAATCGCAAATTGATCTCTGAGATATCGTCTACACTTAAAAAAGACAACGACCTATGACATGCATTCCATCCATAATATTCCGTCAATGTGTCTTCAAAATATTTTTCTGGATATCCTTGATCTTTCATTCTCTGCCAAAAAATATCATGGAACTTTTTAGCTTTCGCAATTGCATTAGGCCCAGAAATTAAAATTGAGCTAGAGCATTTAAACCCATCTTCATAGCACATGGATATTTTATAAAAGGGTGTGGGTTCATGACCTTGAACACCAAAAACTTGCACACGATCTTGACCCAAATCCTTTAGCTGAATGGTTGAAAAATCAGCAACCACATCGGGAGTGATATAACATTTTGGATTACCCATCTCATAAACCAATTGTTCTCGAACTGTATCTATGGACACAAGCCCACCTGTTTTTTTAGCTTTGGTGAGAATAAAAGTTCCATCTTCGGAAACTTCAACAATCGGATATCCCATACTCGAATAGTTTTTAACTTTATGCCAATCGGAAAAATTTCCACCTGTGACCTGACTACCGCATTCGATAAGATGCCCAGCCACAATCCCCGAAGCTAGTTTATTCCAATCGGTCAAACTCCACCCAAACTCATGAATCATCGGAGCAAGTGTAATTCCCGTATCAGTAACACGCCCCGTGATGACAATATCAGGATGATGCTTTAATGCTTCGACTACAGGTGTTGCTCCAAAATAAACATTTGCTGCCGAAATTTTATTTTTTATTTTTTGAAAATCTTCTCCTGTTTCCATATTTTTAAAAGAAACATTTTTAGTTAAAAGTTCTTCTAAATTTTTAGAAATATCATCACCATAAACAATGGCAATTTTAGGCGAGAGTCCTTTTTTCTTAGCCATTGCTTGAATCGCTTCGGCACAAGCAAGGGGATTGACACCTCCCGCATTCGTAATCAATCTTATTTTTTTTCTGAGCAGCTCTTCAATAACTTCATCCAACATAATCACAAAATCTTTGGCATATCCAAGATGCGTGTCTTTGGCTTTTTGTTTTTGGAGAATGGACAT
>CAZFSQ010000565.1:0-1540 GCA_964521975.1 uncultured Oligoflexales bacterium
TAATTATTTCTTCTGCTAAAAATTCTTTTATTGCATTTAAATCAGTATTTTTTTCAAATTTTTTCTTTTTGAAATTTTGTATAATTTCATCAGCTATTTCACTGCCAATATCGCTTAAAATCAAGGTTTCTTCAAGATCTTCGATAGTTAATTCATCTAATTTTTTATGAGTAAAAAGCTGAGTGAGTGCTGTAGAAATTTTTGATTTGGAAAAGATTCTAAGAAAAGACATTTTTATATTACTGATTGGATTTGTTATAAATAATTTTCTGGATTTACCGCGTCGCGACCTTTGCGTAGACCAAAATATAATTGTGGTGAATTCACATTGCCGCTAGAGCCAACAGTTCCGATTTTTTGTCCTTTATTTATTTTTTGTCCACGAGTAACCAAGCTGTTTTTGAGATGGGCATAGGCGGTAATCCAACCACCAGAATGTTTAATTATAACCAAATTTCCATATCCCTTTAATTCATTGCCGACATAAGCAACTATACCATCTTCAGATGATTTTACCTCAGCACCTTCTTTGGCTTTGATATTTATTCCGTCATTATAAAGTCCGCCCTTTTTAGGACCGAATCTGGAGATTATTGGACCGCGCATCGGCCAAGAAAAATGATTTAAACGATCCAGAGTTTTTTCAATTAAACTGGTTTCTGGTTTTTTTTCGATTTTTCTCTCAACTTTAGGAAGAGGAGTTAGTGGATTTTTTTCCTCAACTATTTTGACTTTATTATCGAATGATTTTGCAATTCTAATTTTTTGTCCAACTTTGATTCCATAAGGCTCTTTCAGATCATTCATCTCGATAAGATTATTAATTTTCATATCGTAAAGACGTGAAATTGCGTAAAGAGTCTCGCCTACTTTAACCTCGTGATAAGAAGGTGAAGGAATCGTTAAGATAGTTCTTGGCTTGATATAGTAAGGTGCAGCAAGATTATTCTGTGTAATTAAATCTCGTACAGGAATTTGATATTTTCTGGCAATGCTATGAATTGTATCACCTTGCGCTACTTCCACCTGGTTATTTTTTAGTTTTTCTTTAAGTAAGTTGTGATATTTTTCGGCAGATGAGTTTTTATTGTAAAAATTTTTACTGCGACTAACTATTTGAGCAGGCTTCTGACTGCAAGCGGAAAAATAAAAGATAAAAATTATTAGAAATTTTTGAAAGAATTTCATTTATAAGAATAAGAATTGTTTCTTTTAAGTGAGTTAGATAATTTTAATTGCATTAATCAAATTAGCAACTCTTCCCCATGTTTCAGTCAAATCAAAAAATAGAAATTTTTTTCATTGCGGTTTTTGCTTTGATTATTGGTAGCTTTATTAGTCTTTTAAGTCATCGTTTAATTAATAAGCAGCCTATAGTCTTTACGCGTTCAAAGTGCATAAATTGTGGTTTTTTGCTAGGTGCTTTAAATCTAATGCCACTATTTTCTTGGTTTTTTCAAAAAGGTAAATGCAGCAATTGTCATCAAAAAATTTCCTGGCGATATCCTTTAATTGAGCTGAGTTTTTTAATTTCTTTTTT
>CAZFSQ010000566.1:0-1539 GCA_964521975.1 uncultured Oligoflexales bacterium
AATGATTTTTTTGTGGCACTCACTGACATGACATTTAAATGGAACCCTGTCAGCAAAAATCTCTACGAGATCATCAACCGCAAAACGGGTAAAACAGAATGGACCGCCACGCGAGTTGATCTTGTGTTTGGCTCTCATTCTATTCTGCGAGCGTATGCGGAACTCTACGCGCAAGATGATAACCAAGAAAAATTTGTAAAAGACTTTGTTGCCGCATGGACAAAAGTGATGAATGCAGATCGGTTTGATGTTATGTCATAGTGAATGATGCACCCACTAAGCGGCAATCAATAGCGCTATAATACTTGAAGACTCAAGTTTCCCGGGCATAATACTGTTGATTTTCAGAGTATAAGCAATAATGCCCGCCAAAAAAAGAACGGTTTTTAATAGACTTTTTCAATAATAAATTTTTTTTAGCCGACAAAAACCCAGCACCAACCGACTTATCATAAGAATGCAAATTATCGACAAGTATCCGGCTGTTTGAGTCATAATAAATAATAGGTAAGTTTTTATTAAAATTCACCCTAAAATCTTCCTGAAATTTTATCTAACAAAAATTCAAATGCTGCAAAAAAATTTTTGTTAACAGCTAAATGAAGAAGATGATACTTATCGATTCTAGACGCCGCCATATCAAATACATCGGCCGACAATTTTTCAATACAACTTTTAAGATATTGGTGAACCTCAGATCATTCTGTGTAATCATGTAATAAATTTTTTTGCCTACCGCAATCTGTGATTTTTGGAGAATGTAATAAAATAAAAAACCGTTGTTATTTAAAAAATAATAATTATTTTTTTATGAATAGCGATATGCAAAGACTGAGTTGATGCCAGATCTATTAACTGCTCTAACGTATCAGGCGCCTGTATCCAAACCGTATAATGCGTAGGACTCATGAACACTTGAGTTATCTACCGCCGAAGAAGACAGCCATATTCATCATGCTTGTTTGACTTGCAGCTGTGGAATTTGACTTGGAGGAGCACCCGACGACATGCCCTGGGCCAGAATCTCTGCTTTCATGGCATCAATTTTTGCACGCTGCTCAGGGCTAAATTGCCTAAAAAAATTACCCTCGGTTTGCCGCACTGGGAAAGCTAATTTTTTTACTCTTTCAAGATGCTGGTCAGCATCCGAAGCAGGATTTATTAATGAAGCTGTACTATAGCTTGTAAATGCTTTTTTTAAGAACTCTTTTCGATGAATAGAGCCTTCGGACTCTCTTTGAGACCTCTCCTCGTAAAAGCTGCCCATTAAAATATAAAAATTAAAACTTTTAAGTAACGTTGCTTTACTTTCAAGACTAGTTAAAAATTTCGAAATTTCCTCAGCCTTACTAGGATCATTATTTTTCTTAAAATCATCGAGGGTTCTTTGTATAAAATTTTCCAAATCCAAACGTTCTTTTTCTTCATCGTTTTTTAAGAAAACAGGCGATTTTTTCATTGCAGCAATAGGAGGTGGACTTCTCAAAACGGTTAACGGTTCTGGATCAACTTCTGGAGGCGCATTCTTACTATTTCTCT
>CAZFSQ010000567.1:0-1539 GCA_964521975.1 uncultured Oligoflexales bacterium
ATTAACAGTTCCTGAAAAAGACATGTGGGTCAACTTGAGCCCGTATGAAAAAGACCGCATCATTGCTGATGGTTTGGGGCAGACAGAAATGGGGCGGGAACTTTTAGCGCAGGATTATATTCTCAAGCAGCTCACGGCGAGTTTGTTGGATCCAAACAATGATACGGGACGGAAATTCTGGAACCGCGTGTACGAGAAAGCTCTTGAAGTGTACGGCTCGACGGAAATTCCGATCGATTCGATGCATAAAATCTGGATTATTCCCAAGAGCGCGAATATGTTTGAGCAAGGACAAAGTGTGTTTGTGGCTGAAAGCGAATTGGATGTGAAACTGGAAGAGGACTACTTTGCTGAGAGAAAAATTTCTGGACGTGAAGATTTTGGATTGAAAGGTTATTCAGAAAAAAAATCAGAGAATGAAAACTTTCAGACGAACATTATGCGCGAGATCATTTTACCGGAAGTTCGCAGAGAAGTGAACGAGGGAGAAATGTTCGCGGGACTGAGACAAATTTATCACGCGGTGATTTTGGCGTCGTGGTATAAAAAAGCGCTCAAAAAATCTTTGCTCACGCAAGCTTACGCGAATAAAAATTCTGTTCAGAATATTTCTTCCGATGATAAAAATTCCATTGAAACAACGTATAACCATTATGTCGAAGCGTTTCGCAAAGGCGCGGAAGGTATGATCCAGGAAGATTATGATCCGACGAGCCAGCAGGTTGTTCCGCGTAAATATGTGACGGGCGGAGCGGTTTTAGATAATATTCCGTTTGCTGATCGTGCGAGTTTAGCGGATGTGGAAGAGCAGTTTGTTCAAGAGCCGGTTGTTGTAAATATGCAGCTGGAGAACAATGCTATGCTTGGTGGCGACATTTTAATTATTGAAGGAGATGTTCGGAAAAATTTAGCAATAACAGATTTAACATTAAAAGAATCTTTATTGGCAAAGATATTTGTTCTTTTACAGCAGAGAGATTTTCAGGGTATTAAAAATGAATTAAGTAATGTGAGCAACTTGTCTTTAATTTTGGCTGTTGAAAAAATCATTTTAGATCAAAAACGAGAAGGTAAAAAAGATTATGTGTTGGTGCATTTATTAAATGTGATTCTTTTGTTGCGAGGAGTAAGTGTTGAAGGCGGAAAGAGTCCTTCTTTTAAAGAAGTGATAGAGAGGTTTAAAAAGAGTTCGGAAGACATTGAAAGAGAATTTACAAATTCAAATTTTGTTAAGTTAACCGATTGGACAAAATTTTGGGTAGAGGAAATTTTTGGAAATCAGTTTTTAGAAATTTCTCGAGATTTCTATTGGCCTCGTGAGGAAGACAATATCAAATACTTTCTACCACTACAGATTAAACAATTAGTTCAAGTTACAGGTCCAGTCACTTTTAACATACGTAATTGGCGATGGGCTCTGAGAGCGATGGATAAGATGTTCGGAAAAGAGGCGTTTATGAAAGGGGTTGTTAAAGCAGATAAAGAAGAATTTAATTTTATAGAGATATATTTGGAAAAAGTTTTATCAGCAGATGTTGA
>CAZFSQ010000568.1:0-1528 GCA_964521975.1 uncultured Oligoflexales bacterium
ATCTGATCTAAATTGCTGTTAAAATTCTTAAGCGCAATGGACAAAACTTTTTTTGCTTCATCTTGCTGAATAACAAAACGATCTAAATAGGATTTGATTTCTGAAGGTCTTAAATTAAATGAGAATGCTTTTTTTCTTTGATCGGAAAATTTATCTTCTTTATTTTTGAGGGGTGGGTGAAAGTTTTCTTCCATAGGAAAAGGTGGATGGGCATCAATTTTCTGAGCAAATACTTGCACTACACCGCCAAAACGTTCTTTAACAAACTTTTCAAACTCAGTTTGAATTTCGTCAGGAGTTGGGATTTTCTTTTCTGTCATACGTCTTGTTTTATATCAGTTTCCGTCTCGCTTGTGAATTCATTCTTTTGCAAGTTTTTAGAATGTAAATAAAGATAACGTTCTTTCTTCGTCTGTTTCATATATTCTAAAATGTCATTGGGGGGAACTTCATAAAGTTCAAGTGCATGATGTAAAACTTCTGAAGATGTTTCGATTTCAGCAACGACGATTTCTACTCCCGTAAATTTTCTAATCATCGAGGCTTCTCGCACATATTGGACACGAGCAATAATGGGGATTGCTGGGCGAATTTTTCTAATTTGCTTGATAATGAGAGGTAAGCTTTTGCTATGTGAGATGGTGATGATGACTAAGCGAGCCAATTGAATATCAGCTTGTTCTAAAATGTCTTCGCGTGTGGCATCACCATAGATGACCACCTCGTCTTGATTTTGCAATTTTTTAACTTGATCATAATTCATCTCGATGATGGTGTAGGGGATCAAAAGTTTTTTCATTGAATTGGCGACATCTTTTCCTGCAATACCGTAGCCAATTAAAATAGAATGTCCCCCAAGATTAGTAGCAAGAATATCTTTCGTGTTTTTGTCACCCAGTGGTTTAGATACAAGTGAAATATTGGGGAGAATTGTTTTCGACTCAAAAACAGTTTCTGATTCAGTTAGGTTAAAAATTTTCCGCAACTTTTGTTTTCCTGGAAAAAAGATGAGTGGTGCTATGCGAATCCAAAAAGGTGTCATTAACAATGACAAAACAGATACCGATAAAAATATTTGATTTTCTTCAAACGAAATAATTCCCAAACTTAAACCCATGCCCGAAAGTATGAATGAAAATTCCCCCACTTGATTGAGTGATAGAGAAAAAATTCCTGAACTTGAATGACTCGATTTCATAGCCAAAGCAGAAGTATAAGCAGCCACAGATTTAACAAGAGACATAAGAATAAAAGAGAATAAAATAATATGCCAGTTTTCTAAGACGATAAAACTATCGACCATCGCACCAATCGTCATAAAAAAGAAAGCTAAAAACAAATCGCGAATGGCATTCATTTCATATTGAATTTGCGTTCCGAAAGGACTTTGTGCAGCGAGCATCCCTGCGATAAGTGCTCCGAGGGCTGAAGAAAGACCAAGTTCATTCATAAAAAACGCAATGACAAGACACATAAAGATAACAAAGAAAAACGGCAATTCACGACTGCGAGTTAAGATCATTTTTTC
>CAZFSQ010000569.1:0-1525 GCA_964521975.1 uncultured Oligoflexales bacterium
GAGCAGAATCGGATGCAAGAGACTTTGGGGGAGCTATGGCTTCAGCGCTGCATTAAAAAAGAGCAAGAAATCCAAAACTAACAGGCAAACTCATCGAATATTTTTTTGACCAACCTGATCAAGAAGATAGAGAGGCTGCTGAACTTCAAAAAATCAGCGAAATTTGACACCAACCTTATTAAAAGTACTTTGGAGGAGATAAAGAACCTTCTCTGCAAAGGAATCATTCAAAAAAAAGATAATGGATTGAGCACTATACCTCTCCCATGTATAACCACATTTTTCAAACAGTAGATCAAATAAAAAATTTCTTCGACCATCCCACCTTAAAAAAACAAGAACCAGGACCCAATAAAATCTCAATAAATAAAGCTGATCAAACCTGAAGAGGGCTTGATCAGCTTACGAGTCTTCCAGAAAAATATGAATCAAGCTCAAGGCTACAGATAAAAAACCATGAGCCACTTGTTCGTAAAAAAATACCAGATCAACGTCAAGCCGCACTATTCTCCTGAACCAGACTCAGCATCGGGAGCAGCCTCAGCATCCGTTGGACTCGAGGAATTCTCAGATGAAGCACTTCCCTCTTCATTAGCATTTTCACCAGAAGAATCTGCATAACCACCAGCTGCAACCACCCCACTGCCTGAATTAACATGATGACTTTGACCTTGCATTGAGGAAGACGGCTTAGATTTTTGTGCTCTATGCGAATTTTCTGACGAATCTTGAAGTGATGTTGCGGATTGTTGCGTTACTTGCGGATGCTGATAAGGCGCCATTGCTTTCCTAAGAGCACTTTCAGCATTTGCACTACCAAAAAAAATAAGAAAAACACTTGTAAAACACGCGCTTCTAAAAAAAATCCTTTTTTGCATTATTTATCTCCTTATATTAACTTTCTTAGTTTAATAACAATAAAAAATAAAGTCAAAAATTTTTTAAGGAGCGCGCCGCATTTGGATTCTCGCAATAACGAGCTTAAACTCGAAAACATCGACCGCACCCCCTCATCGCCCCCAGCACTTTACTCAAAGAATTCCAATAAGCTCCTCATCATGAATTAAAATCTCACTTCGTAAAACCACTCACAATGTTTAGCGCTGTTTTGAAAACCATCCAAGGTAGGTTCCAAGACGCGCGCACAATCTGTTAAATCCATCACATCTTAGATCGAACACGAGGAATACCCGCCTTAACTTCTGGAGGACTTAAACCTTGATTGATTCGACGCTGATCCAACTCCCGAGCTGCTGCAGGAGTCATAAGCTGAGTGTCAACACCAGGAGGTGCCATAAAACAACCCCGCCCCCAAAATGACCTTACGCACTGAGGCTCATTATATTTTTTTTCACCATTGTCTTCCTGCACGTTACCCTCTTTTATTGTTATTAATTTTTAATATAAAAATGAACCTTACCCCGAAAAAAAATAAAAGTACAACTAACACTGCATGAAAGATTCATCCGGACGGTTTGATATTGCCTGAAGAAACTTATAGAAAAAACGGCAAAAATTGACAGAA
>CAZFSQ010000570.1:0-1523 GCA_964521975.1 uncultured Oligoflexales bacterium
TCCTGTTCAAGGAGGTTAAGATAGTCCGTGAGCCAATTGAGTGAGATTTTCATGAGCCTAGAGTACGTCTTTTTTTTAAAAAGGGGAAGAGGGCTATTTTTTTTGTACAATGCTATACACCTCTTTGAAGAATAAGGAGAATGTCCATAATTGACAAATTGCAATTATTATTTCTAAATGCTCAATTTTTGTATAGAGAAAGGTATCCACTATTCCAAATGGAAGGTAGGACATCATTGTTAGTAAAAAAAGAACAGAACTTATTGCATATAATGCAAATATTTTTTTATTTTCTACTGCGATTGGTATTGCAAGAAACATCAGTGGAAAAAGATAGCGTTCATGCATTTCTGTTGCAAAGAGAAAAAAAGCATACGCCATGATAGATGCAATACCAGAATATGCGAGAATTTTTTTCAAGGTATTATCTTCTTTTGTTAGTGTTTTTCTGAATATCCATAGTGTTATAATACTTGTCATTATGTATAGAATAATGCCAGTGGTTCGATATGATAGAAGATTGAAAATGATTGCAGTGTCTTGTATTTGACTCGCTTTTTCTCCTAGAATAGCCCACCAAAAATTATAGGCATTGACTGAAACAGTAGGGTAGAATCCTACACTCTTGAAATATACATTGAAAATTGTTTGTATTTTTCCTTTTATCAAGAAAGGAAGAAGTAACATTACTACCGTGACCGTACTGGCGATTGTTCCTTTGATACACGCTTTTTTTCCGTGTGATGTAAACAGAAAAAAGAAAAGTGGCAATAGAATGATTGCTTGTAATTTACTGAGCAGAGCAAGAGCAAATAGAGAGGCTGATAGTGAATGGTGTCTATATATAAAAGCAAATAACGCTCCGATAAGAAATAATGAATAAATAGCATCTACTTGTCCCCAGATTGTAGAGTTATAGAGAATTGCTGGATTGAGTAAGATGATTGCCATTCCCCAAAATGCCTTCTTTATTCCTTGCCATTTTTTTATGCAAAAAAATAGTAACGATGCTGCGAGAATGTCGGCAATGATTCCGGGTAATTTAATATAATTATTGAACAGGGGATTATTTGAGTTGAAATTAGGAGAGATGATTGCTTTATAGAGGTGTCCAGTCCATGTAAAAATACTAATGCCTAATGGTGGATAGTTTGGCAACATATTATTATTCACCTGTTTCTCATATGATTCTACAATTCCAAATCGTACTCCGCTTTCTGCCCATCCTTTATTGATGTTTATATCACCTGCTCCTGGAATATTAGAAAGCCATAAACGCAGTATGAATCCTAAAAAAAGAAGAATAAAAAACCAATCAAATATTTGAGAATTTTGAAAAAAAGATGTGATGGTATCCTTGTTTTTTCGTTTGAATAAAAATTGCATAGCTTTCATTAAATGCGCTCATATTATCAATATTTTCTTTTTATGAAAACAGTATTCTGGCGGAGAGGGAGAGATTCGAACTCTCGAAGCCCTTTCGAGCTTACACGCTTTCCAAGCGTGCGCACTAGGCCACTATG
>CAZFSQ010000571.1:0-1523 GCA_964521975.1 uncultured Oligoflexales bacterium
TCTCGCAGTAATTGATGCTAATAATAGCCAAGTGGGCAAACCTTATCTTAAAGGTGTTAAAGTATCAGGAAAAATTATCACGAATCATCGCGGGGATAAAATTCATGTATTCAAGTATAGAAGAAGAAAAAACTATAAAAGAATGAATGGGCACAGACAGCCTCGTTCACTGGTTCAAATTACTGATATCTCTTTATAGAAGGGTAAGCTGAGGAGAAGCATATGGCACACAAGAAAGCTGGTGGTAGTACAAGAAATGGTCGCGATTCTAACCCACAGTACCGTGGTGTTAAGATGTATGGTGGGCAGCATGTAAAGACAGGCAATATTATTGTTCGCCAAGTGGGTTCTAACTTTCATGCAGGTAAAAATGTGGGAGTGGGGCGAGATTTTACTCTTTATGCTCTTGCAGATGGGGTATTGCAATTTGAACGATTTGGTAGATATAAACAAAAAGTTTCTGTTAATAAAGAAACCAATCAATAAGTATTTTTTTCTTTCCATTCTTTTTTTTTCGATATCATGTAAATGTAATTTTACGCATGATAAAGCAAAAATTATCTCTGAAAATTTTAAATTAAATCGAGATGAGTTAATAAGTGATCTTAAAGAATTTACTCTAGCTCCTCATCCCTTTGGCTCCATTAGGCAGAGTATTTTGAGTGATTATCTTGTCTCAAGGTTGAAAAATATCAGTGGTCTTAAAATTGAAAAACAAGGTTTTAAAAGTCTTACTCCTAATCCAAATTATTCAGAACAAAATTCAAGTTTGACGCTTGAAAAAGCGGGGCAAAATATTATTGCGAGAAAACTTGGCAAAGAAAATTGTAAAATTATTTTAGCATCGCATTACGATACCAAAGAAGTGGAGGGAGTTGCCTATGTGGGAGCTAATGATAGTGGTTCATCTTCGGCAGCACTATTTCAAATAGTTGCTTATCTAAATCAATTAGAAACGATGCGGTGTGGTTTTGAAGCTATCTGGTTTGATGGTGAAGAAGCGACGCTTCAAGACTGGCATACAGGAGAAATTGATTATCCAGAGAAAATTCAAGATCATACTTATGGCAGTCGGTTTTATGTTTCTCAAATAGAAAAAGATCATTCTAAAATTGAGCGAATGATTTTACTAGATATGATCGGTTCACCAAATTTAACGCTAGCCAATGATAAAAATAGTGATGAAGAAATGAAAAAGGTTCTAAAAAATGGAATCGAAATATTAAATTTAAAAATAAATTTTTCAGAAAATCTAATGGATATTCAAGATGACCATATTCCTTTTATGGATAAAAAAATTCTTTCGCTTAATATTATTGATTTTACCCATTTGGAAAATTGGCATAAGCATGGCGATGAAATAAAGAATTTGGACTTGGATAGTATTGAAAGTGCTTCTAAGTTAGCGGTTTTTATTTATTCTTACCTAAATTAATTTTTTTCTATTTTATCTAAACTTTTACTATTTAGGCCGTGTTGCAAAACTAACGTTTTGCACTTAAAAAACACACCTCCCTCAAATA
>CAZFSQ010000572.1:0-1515 GCA_964521975.1 uncultured Oligoflexales bacterium
TGCCTACGGAAAAAATTCGGCAACCACTGCAGAAATTATTGAAGCAGCAAAAAAATCTCACAGCCACGAATTTATTTCACAACTTCCCCAAAAATATGAATCACTGGTTGGCGAGAGGGGAATCAAGCTTTCCGGCGGTCAACGCCAAAGAATTGCAATTGCTCGTGCCTTTTTAAAAAATGCTCCAATTTTAATTTTAGATGAGGCAACCAGCCAACTTGACTCAATCACTGAGAATTTTATTCAAGACAGTTTAAAAAACTTGATGAAAAATAAAACCGTGTTAGTAGTAGCGCATCGTCTTTCAACCTTACAAATCATGGATCGAATTCTAGTTTTCGATAAAGGAAAAATTGTTGAAGATGGCAGTCACGAAGAACTGCTTGCTTTAAATGGGACTTACACCAAGCTTTGGAATTCGCAAGTAGGCGGCATTTTAAGTAATCACGTTGAAGAAGCTGAAGCATTTTTGGTTTATGGAGAACTATAAAACAGATTTATGTTAAACATTACTCAAGCTTTTATTTTTGCTGCTGGTCGTGGAGAGCGCATGAGACCAGTAACTGACACAATCCCCAAACCTTTGGTAAAAATAAAAAATAAAGCAATTATTGATTACGCTATTGAAAAATTAAACAAAATTTCTTCGATAAAAAAAATAATTATTAATGGATTTTATTTAAAAGAAAAAATCGAATCTCATATTAAAAATTTAAACAATCCAAAAATAATTTTTTCTAGCGAAATTGAAAAAATTGAAACTGGCGGTGGCTTAGTATTTGCAAGCGATAAAATTGATTTTAATCAGCCGCTTTTAACGGTTAATGGCGATGTTTTATGGTTAGAAAATAATGGAATTTCCGATATAAAAATTATGCTAGACACCTGGAAAAAATATGATTGCGATATTCTCTTGGGTTTAAAAAGAAAAGAAGAATTTCTTGGCTATGATGGCAATAAACATGGTGGTGGCGATTTCAATCTTGATGTAAAAACCGGCGATTTAACCAGATTTAACGAATCTGCAATGGATTATGTTTTTGTCGGATTACAAATAATTAATCCTAAAATTCTAAAACAAGTACCGGAAAAATGTTTCTCAATGTCTTATTTTTACAAAAAAGCCACCTCTGAAAATGGCTCAGTTCAAAGAATCAAAGGCGTCGAACTAAAGGGAAAACATTTTCATATTGGAACTGTTGCGGCAATAAAAGAGACCGAAGATAATCTATACTAAACCAAATTGAAGATACCAATCTTGTAACGAAGTATTTTTTGATAAGCAGAAATTTATTTTGCAAAAATTGTAAACCTAGCTAAAATTAAAACACCAAGTTTCACGCAAATTTGCGTGGTGGTGTTTAAGGGAATTTTTTGTTAAGTTTTGTGATTAAAACTTATAGATTTCCTCCTATCGGAAGAGAAAAAGTTGATCTGGTTGGAGGGGTCAGGGCTTACGCATCACCCCTAAAAACCTCGATGTCATGCTGAGCTTGTCGAAGCATGATTCGAAAC
>CAZFSQ010000573.1:0-1513 GCA_964521975.1 uncultured Oligoflexales bacterium
AATAAATTCATAGAAGATAGCTGTTAAATCTTTGCGCACAATTGGACAACATTAATTCTCCCTGCTCTAAACGCACCTTCACAATAGCTTAAGTAAAAACTCCATAGGCGGCAAAATTTTTCATCGAAGCCAATCTCAGAAATTTTTTGGCTTTCTTTATTAAAATTTTCTCTCCAGATTTTTAAAGTTTTCGCATAATCTAAGCCAAAAAAAGTTAGTTCCTTAAGTTGGTATTGATTTTTCTCACATAAATTTTTTTAATGTATTTGAACTTAAAAGTAAGCCACCAGGAAAAATATACTGTTGAATAAAATCAGTTCCTTTTTTATAGGCCTTGAATTTATCATCGCTCATCGTAATTGCCTGAATAACAATTTTCCCATCCTTTCTTAAAACTCGCTTAAAAAGTTTAAAGTACGAGTCCCAATATTTCTCACCGACAGCTTCTATCATCTCGATGGAGACAGCATGGTCATATTGTCCTTCAAGATCACGATAGTCACAAAGTTTTATATCAATGAGATGACCAAGACCTAAGCGACTAATCCTTTCATTGGCGTAATTAAATTGTTCATCAGAAATCGTAATTCCTGTGACCTTTATGCCTCTTAAGCCTGCATACTCGAGAAAACCACCCCAGCCACATCCGACTTCGAGGATATGATCTCCCGGTTTTAGATCAAGTTTTTCGAGGACACTTTGGTACTTGTTTTGTTGACCCTCAAATAAATTTTCATTTTCAGTATTAAAAATTGCACTTGAATAAGTCATGGATTGATCAAGCCATAAAGAATAAAAATTATTCCCAAGATCATAGTGCGCAACTATATTCTTCTTTGATCCTGATCGGGTATTTTCTCGAGCTTCATGCTTAAGGCGATAGTAAATAATTTTAGCTATACTGCCAGTGAAAGCTTTCTTGAGTGAATTTTCATTCAAGATAGAGAGTTCGATTAATTTTTCCACAGAATCGACTTCCCATTTTTTTTCAATATAGGTTTCGGCTAATCCTATATCTGATTTATTTAAAATCTCAGAAAAAATAGACCAGTCAAAGATTTCAAATTTAATTTTTGGACCGGCCATTTTTCCTTTGAAGACGAGTTGGTCTTTCTCAGGTGTTACCAGCTCGATCTCTCCGAATTCTATCTTAGATAGGCTATTAAATATAATTCTAGCCTGGCCTGGTACTTTAATCTGGCTTATTTCACTAACGACTTGATTCATTGATGACTCCATTTTTCCCATAAAAAGGGATTCTTTTTAAATAAAGTAAAAGTGCTTGGTAATGAATTCTGATGACAATTAAAAATGTGTTGAGTGGATACTTGATTAAGAGAAGAAAGAAGTTGAAGCTTGTCCATTCACTTTCAACTCCATTGACGTGAGCCGTGAGGAGTAGTTCCTTGTTTCGATAATAATTAATTGCAACGAAATCAGTTTTATTATTGCTTTGAAAGTTATACTGATCGCAAAATAAATTTCAAGTAAGGCCTTCACGGGCTATGTTTTA
>CAZFSQ010000574.1:0-1512 GCA_964521975.1 uncultured Oligoflexales bacterium
CACTTTTTTCTCCACTAGAATATTCGGCTCTGCCTATAATTCTCTCAGGACGACTATCATTAAAAATAGATTCATTTCTTTCAGGCACTAAAAAGGGTGAGGAAGATATTTTATTTTGCTCAGATTCTTTAAGATGTGAGGAAGGTGATACATTTAATCCGCAACTCAGAGGTAAAAAAAACGCAAAAAATATAAATAATTTTTTTAACATTATTTTGTTTCCTTCCCCTTAGAACATTCAATCATCGAATCCTTGTAATCAGATTCCATCACTCTAAATTCTAAAATATCTTTGGGCTGCGATGTGTATTTTAATTTATATTGATCTAATCGTTCCAAACATCTTTCTGTAAGCAATTCTCTTATTTCTTTTCTTTCTATTCTGGCCGTGACCGATTCCACTTGGCATTGCCACTGCCCTACGAATCCTGTTGCTTTAAGTTGGTTCATATATTTTTCAATCATGGCGATTCTCGATTGCATTTCCGTAGCAATTTTTGGTCCTAGCTTTGAATCATTTCCTTCAATAATTTTCTCTAATCTTTTCAGTAGAACTTTTCCTTTGAAAATATCTTTTCTCATGATGCGAATTGGCTCTTCATATTGACAATACTGATGATGAAGTCCTCGACCAAATCCCAATATCGTGGCATTACGCCACCATGTTTCGCTATAGTCCATAAATTCATCTAATTTAAATATGAATGAAATTTCTCCTTCTAATTTTGTTAAACCATTTATGTTTTTTGCATTTTGTTTTTGTTGGGATTTAATTTCTAAATATTCCACGATAAGTGAACCCACATTTTTTCTTTTTGCTAATGATAATGAATTGAGTGTTCGACTGGAATTGATAAAATTTTGCCATCGTTCAAAACCTGTTATTAGTTCATCAAGATTATTTTTGATGTCTTTAACATCTTTACAGTCATCTTCAATCTTCTTTGAACTCGCTTGTAAATTTGCAATTATTTTTTCAAGACTATAAAGCGATATACTCAAACGATTTTCTAAAAATGCCAATCCTGTTTCTTGATTGAGTAAGTTTGAAGGTAAGCCTTGGGAATAATTTGTCGCCTGATTTTTTTCTTTACTCTCTATTTTATTTAATTCTTCTTTTAGATATGTTTCATAGGCTTCAACCATTTTTTTTTGCTCTTGGGAAACAGCTTCCACGTTTTTAATGAGCTGATAAGAAGACTGATCATTAGAAAACCATGTCATAGAGGCAATATAAGCATCTTGAGCCAATAAATCTAATTTTCTTAAGCAAACTTTTTCATGGACGAGCTGATCTAAAGAAGCTGAAAAAATATTTTCAAAACTTAACGCAAATAAAATAATTGTGAATAAAAATTTATAATTCATATTTTTTTACTCCCTACTCCACATCACGATTCATAACATCTTTAATTTTGATTTTAATTTTATCCAATCGCGTCAAAAGATCTTGGTTCTGTTGTGACGGATAATCTTTCAATAAAAGTTTGGTCACAGCTAATTTTTCTTCAA
>CAZFSQ010000575.1:0-1512 GCA_964521975.1 uncultured Oligoflexales bacterium
GATTTAAAGTGACTGTTTCAATTTGATTTTCATTTGTTTGGTTTTGAACTGTCGCCGAGATAGCACCAGAAAAAGGGAAGAAGTGTAGTGACCAAAATGCTGAAAATAAAAAAATAAAAATGAAGTAGAGATAAAATATTTTTTTGGGAATTGCCTGGGCGAGCATAAAGATAAAAGAAAATGTAGCCAGTAAATAACTCGAGGGGAAATAAAGGATGTTATCCCACGTGTTTGGACCACCAGACCATGATGAAAAATTGACCCCTAAAAGGGGCAGAAATAAACAAATGATAAAATCCGATGGAAATTTTTTCTTTTGAAAAAAATAATAAAATAAAATTGAGAAGATTATAAAGGCCAGGGCGCCCGAAAATGAGAGGGTAAATGTAAAGGGGGAGAAATTTACGGGGAAAGGCGCACTGATCGCTTGAATGGTGCCGAGAAGAAATGAGATATTATTGACTGGGACGGAATAGAAATGGGCAACGAGATAGATTGAAAGTAGAGCGACGTGAAGACAAAAAAAAGGCAAAAGCTTTTTAAGTTTTTTAAAATTTATGATGAAATAATAAATTGGAATTAAAAAATAAGCGATATTTGCAAGAGATGCCAGAACGAAAAAAAACAATCCCGAGCGTTCATTCTTGTTTTGAATACGAATGAGCCCCTCCAGGCAAAATAGAAAGCTTAGGCCGTTAGTAATGGAGTGAGGAATAAAAAACGCATCAATTGACAATGGGTGGAGTAGGGTCGCCATGGTTACGAGTTGTGCGATAGTGCTGGAGAAAAAAGGAGTGACGAGTGTCATCAGTCGCCAACAAAGAAGTGAAAAAATGATGACAGAATAAAAAATGTCTAATGGTCCTAATGAATTAATCATTAATCACTTCCAAGGGTTTGCAAGCTTTCAATTTTTTTTCTGTGAAGAAAAATTGAACAGCATAAGATTTCTCAATGTCTTTAAATGCATCCTTTGCTTTGCTACATTGGCCGGTGAAAATATAGTGCTCAATGAGTGAAACCTTAACGGAATCGGGTGCCTTTGTCGTATTGAGAGAGTCATGAAAAATTTCTTCAGTGTTCAAAAATTTTTGGGCTTGATAATTTGTGATTCCTGCAAAAATAATTACAACTAAGAGCAATTTTATTTTAGATTCAATCAAGTCTGAGATGAATGGTAAAAGTCCAAGAAAGGGGATGGTAAGCCAATAAGGTAAAAAGTTTGAATAAGTGAATAGGGGGACTTTAAAAATTCCACAGAAGGGGTATAGGGAGAGCGTAAAAAAGATCAATCCTGCCCAGGAGAGATAATTGCTATTTTGATAAAGCTTTTTAAGGGCCAGGTAATAGATGGAAATGAAGGAAAAGATAAAGATAAATTCAAGAGACGTTAGGTTGACATCAGTACTCAAAGGAAAGAATTTGTTGCCTGAAGGAATGAGGATGAAGACTACATACCTGATGAAATTTTTAAATGAAATGATGAGAGCGTCTGGTTGAATAAAAGTAAGA
>CAZFSQ010000576.1:0-1511 GCA_964521975.1 uncultured Oligoflexales bacterium
GGATAAAACATATCAGACTTAATGATATTGCGTAAATCTTTAAAAAAGCCAAAGAAAGCCTCGGAGAAGGGATGATTTAAAAGTGTAGAAATATCCACATCGTTATCATGAAAGCCAGTGATGAGCTTTCGAAATTCTGTCAGTGACTTCTCCAGGATTTTATTGTTTTTTAAGCCGGGATGGAATGCTAATAGTTCTAAAGTATCTGTAATCGATATGCCATTTGTTTCACTGATGATATCGATGAGAGCAGACTTGATGATATTAATAGAATTTTCTTTTTTAGCAAACATTACCTCTTCCTCTCATTGACTAATATTTCATAAGCATCTTGAATCATATTAAACTTTCTTAGGGCATGCTTTTCCAAAGAAGTAGGGAGTTTTAATTGCCCAATTTTATCCGGATGAAAGGTGAGGGCATTCTTTTTGTAAATCTTTTTTATTTCTTCTAGTTCAACGTCATCATCGACTTTTAAAATAAGTTTTGCTGTTTCCACGTCAGACTTATTTTTTAAGACAGGCAGAGGGACCAGTAGATCAGCATAGCTAATATGCAAAGCCAATTCCTCAAAGAATATTGAATGGCCCCGGGCCCAAAAGTTGGCCTCTTTTTTCAAGAGACTATCAACAGCAGCTTCAATGGAATCCTCTGAGAATGAAAGTAAGATTGGGCTTGGGGAAAAAATTTTTTCCTCTTTAACTTCTTTTTTATTCTTAAGTGCTAAGAGAACTTTAATCTGCAGTGCCAGTAGCATTTGCTGTGGGGATATTTTACATTTCTTGGCCATCTTTTCTATAAAGTTTATTTCCTTGTTTCGGATTTCCTCAATAGATATTAAAAAAAGCATTAAAATACTTAAGTAATTCGAAAGAGCATCCATTGATTTCTGATTCTCAATACTCAAGTAGTTTAAGTATTTTTTCTTTTCGGAGAGTAAAATAAATGCATTTATTTTTGATTCAGCTAAAGTGTAGCCATAGTTTTTTGTAATTTCATCTTGGATTTTTTTGGTGAAGGGGCTGCCTCCCCACTTGGATTCCTTAAATAAGGTTTTCACCTCTTCTGTTGGAGGATTTTTTAAGCCATCTTCAGGATTTGTTTCTAGGCTACTTTCACTAACTTTTTGTTGAGTACTCGTGACCGGAGGAGGGTTTAATCCATACTGGGCACGGAGCCGCTCTTTTTGTCTTCTAATCATGCTGTCGATATCATTATCTGGGTTATAGGCCCCCGGAATTTTATTTTTAAAAAATTCAAATATAACAGGTGCTACAATTTTATAAAACATAAAGATGACTACGAATGTAGTCACAATTTGAATGATTATTTCTTTATTCAAAGACATAAACTATAGTATCATTAATTTCTGGCGTGTTTTAAAAAAATTGGTGGAATTGAATATGTTTATTTGGTCGATTCAAGAACTAGAACTTCCTTTGAAATTTACTTGGAATATTTCACGAAATAGCTCGGATACTAAAAAAAATTTTTGCATTAAAGTTAAAAAT
>CAZFSQ010000577.1:0-1508 GCA_964521975.1 uncultured Oligoflexales bacterium
CATAAGTTTAATTTAATTATACCAATAATTCATAACAACCCAAAGGGATGAGTTCTTTAAATTTAGTCTTGCATCACCCAAATGTGCTTGCTTACTTGAGAAGGGGGGGGAGAGTTTCGATTCTCTCCTCCCCCTTCTCAAACTCATCCCCCTCCTCTACAAAACGACCAAGGGTTGACACCCTTGGAACCCAGAAATCGGAAATGCAAAAATTATTTTTTGATTTCATTTCTTTCTTTTTTGGGGGGTCCAGGGGGCGAATAGCCCCTTGGGCGTTTGAGAGAGATGGGGGAGAGTTTGAGAGGGGGCAGAGGGAGAATAGCAACTTCCTCTGCCTCCCTCTCAAGAAGATAACGCAATTGTTAAATTAATGGATCATTTGCGGAAGCAGGGTGTAACTAATTTTGCCATTCAAATTGAACATGAAAATAGATGATTGTCTTCAGCACCTCCACGAACAAGTTTTTGCTCTTCGACCCATAAGTTACAGTGAAAAATATCCAAAATGGCCTGGGATGATTGGGGTTGAATTAGAGACTCTGTGGTTTAAGAAATCGCAGGATGGGCAACCCATTCGAGTGCCTTTATTTGCGGAGAAAAGCCCATCGCTTTGGGGCTTTTTAAAAAATATTTCTCAAAAAAACGATTGGCTTATTAAAGAGTATGAAATTGCAATTTCTCCCCATGAAAAAATTACATTTGAGCCGGGTGGTCAAGTCGAGTTTTCTTCGATGCCTTATCCATGTCTCAAAGAATCACTCGAACGCACACAGTATATTTTTAATTTGCTATCGCAAGAATTGAAGCAAGAAAATTTAACTCGTATACAAGTAGGGATGAATCCTTGGTATAGCGATGAAGAAATTGGTTTAGAGATGGATAAACCTCGTTACCAAGCGATGACAAAATATTTTAAGAGTGTAGGCATCTATGGGACTAAAATGATGCGACAGACTTGCACAGTGCAAGTGAATCTTGATTTTGGAGTGAGTGAATCGGAATTAGTTGAAAGATTTGTTGTCGCTAATTTAATGGCTCCTTTTTCGACAGCGATGTTTGCTTATTCTCCTATCGAGGGAAGAAAAGAGCACCCAGAAAAATCTTTTCGTTCGGTGTGCTGGCAAAATTTGGATGCAACGCGAACAGGATTTCCAAAATTTGAGAGAGCATTCTTTCAACCTGCAAAAAAAAATATAGTGGATGATTATTTAAATTTCGCTCTCGCTGCGAATGTTATTTTTATCGAATCATTAGATCATGAAGTTCCACAAAACTTGACGTTTGGAGATTGGATAAAAAATGGATATAAAAATACTTATCCATCCTTAAAAGATTGGGAGACGCATCTCACGCTTCTATTTCCAGAAGTTCGACCAAGAAATTTTCTTGAGTTGCGATTTATGGACGCACAGTCCGATGTGTGGTTGAGTGTGCCAGCATTTTTTTGTACAGGAATTATTTATGATCAGAAGAGTCGCGGTGAAGTTTTAGATAAACTATGGTCATTG
>CAZFSQ010000578.1:0-1500 GCA_964521975.1 uncultured Oligoflexales bacterium
GTCGGCAGTTGAAAAAAAGAAGAAAAAAGAATTAGAAGACAGTGGAAGAAGTTGGCGTAACCCAGAATTTATTTCTATTGACCAAAGGATGGCTAAATCGAATAAAGAAGGTAATGGTGAAGGCTAAGTTTTATCCATGAATTTGCGTAAAGTGCTCATTGTCGCAAAGACAACAAACTTTGAACATCATCATCAAAAGTTTTTGAAAAAAGTTGCTGAGGGGACGATTCCTGCTAGCGAATTAGAGGAACTGCGTAAGAGTCATGAAATCCATGTTAGCACTCTTAATGGTGTACTTTCTTTTTTAGAAAAAAAATCTATTCAATATGATTTAATTAAACGCTCGGATCCATTTCCTTCACAAATGTTAGGTTATGGATGTGTTATCTCTGTAGGGGGCGATGGCACTCTTCTCCATGTTGCCCAACGCTTGACGCAAACTATTCCTTGTATCGCGATTCGTTCTTCTCATGAAAGTGTTGGGTTTTTATGTACGGTTAATTTCGATAATTATTTAGAATTTTTAGAAAGGTGGGTAGATTCTCGACGACCATCTACGAAGGAAGTTCTTCGCATCCGAGCTAAAATTATTCGTCATCATCGAGAAAATTTTATTATTTCTCCTCCAATTTTAAACGATTTTTTATTTACTAATTCTAATCCTGCTGCCATGACGCGATATTTAATTCACTGGCAAGATATGACAGAGTTTCAAAAATCTAGTGGAATATGGATTTCAACATCGTCTGGTTCTACGGCAGCAATTTTTGCTGCGGGGGGAGAAAAAATGGAACCATCATCTCCTTTTTGTCAATTTAAAGTTCGTGAAATTTTTACGATTCATCCGAATAAAAACAGTAAATCTATAACTCACGGAATTTTTGATCCTGAACAAAATTCTTTTTGGATAGAGAATAGAAATGAAAAAGCTATTTTAGCCTTAGATGGGACTCACGGGCAAATTCATTTGGAGTTTGGTGATAAGATATCTTTTATGAGAGGAGAACCTCTTCATCTATTGTCATAGTTATGAAAAAATTTTTTTATTTTGCGTTATCACATTTTCTTCTAAAGTTCCGCCATCAATAAAAACTTTTTGTATAAGTTTGTCGCAGAAATTTTTATCAACCGAATGATACCAGATACCATCTGGATACAGTAAACCAATAGGTCCTTGAGCACAAATTCTTAGGCAATCGACTTTAGAGCGGTAAACTTTTTTTTCTAGTCCGAGTTCTTTGAGTTTGCTTTTCAAATAACTCCAAACTTCATCGCCGATATTTTGATCAACACATTTTGGTCCGCGACACATGAGAAAATGCAGTTCATATTTTTCAACATGCCTATCTTCGACAGCTTTTTTGACGACTAAATCCATCACATTATGATATATTAAAATAAAATGAATCCTATATTTAAATTTATCCTCATATTCTTTTGTGTATTTTTATCGGTTGCTAATTACGCATTTTAATCCTACCGAGTATTAATTATTGCTCG